>JASBSV010000074.1 GCA_030148745.1 Paracoccaceae bacterium | reverse complement strand
GATCCTCGAGAAACTGCCAGATGTGATCGAGCGTGGCGCGCGCGCCCTGCACCCCGGCGGCCAAGGCAGAGGCCGCCGCAAGCAGAACAAAGGCATGGCCATAGGTCATCACCCGCCCATCCGTGACCTGCCCTGCCCGCAACTCCCATGCGTAGGCGCCGTTTGGCTGGCGGTGTGCCCCTTCAAGATAGGCAAGCCCATGGGCGGCGCGGGCCAGATAATCCTCCTTGCCGGTTTCGGTATAGGCCCGGGCGTAGTTGAAGACAAAGCGGCAGGAGCTGACCACATGGCGCAGATCGGGGTCATAGATGCTGCCGTCATCGCGAAAACTGTGAAAGAAGCCGCCGGCGGGGTCCAGCGCGCTGCGGTCATAAAACGCCAGCGTGCGCACGACGTGATCGCGCAGAAAGTCGGGGCTTTCGAAATCGGGGCGGGCCGGGATGGCTTGGGTCATGGCGTTGCCTTCGCGGTTGGTTCAATGGCAGGGCCCGGGCGGGCGGATGCAATTCCCGCCCAGAGCAGGTGTCGGCATTTCGCCCTCGCGGGCCGGGCGGCCTAGCCCGACAGAGGCCGTTTGCCCAGATGTTTGCGCAGCCGCGAGGGCGTCGATTTCTTGCGCCCCTTGAACGGGTTCTGATCGTTTTGCGAGCGCATGGTCAGCCGGATCGGCGTGCCGGGCATGTCAAAGTCGTCGCGTAACCCGTTGACAAGATAGCGCGTATAGCTTTCGGGCAATTTGTCGGGATGTGAGCACATGACCACGAAACCCGGCGGGCGGGTCTTGACCTGGGTCATATAGCGCAGCTTGATGCGCTTGCCCGCCGGTGCGGGGGGCGGATGCGCCTCGAGCATTCCGGTCAGCCATTGGTTCAGCCGCGCGGTGGGCACCCGGCGGTTCCACACCTCATGGGCCCGCACAATCGCATCGCCCAGACGGTCAAGGCCGCGCCCGGTTTTGGCCGAGACGGTGATCAAAGGCGCACCGCGAAGCTGCGGCAACAGACGGTCAAACGCCTCTTTCAGAACCGCCAGTTTGGCCTGTTTGTCCGGCTCGACATCCCATTTATTGACCGCCACGACAACCGCGCGACCTTCCTTTTCGGCCAGATCGGCAATGCGCAGATCCTGCTGCTCAAAGGGGATTTCAACATCCAGCAGAACCACCACGACCTCGGCAAAACGCACCGCCCGCAGCCCGTCAGAGACCGAAAGCTTTTCCAGCTTGTCCTGAACCTTGGCCCGTTTGCGCATGCCGGCGGTGTCAAAGATGCGCATCTGCCTGCCGTTCCATTCGGTGGCCACCGATATCGCATCCCGGGTGATCCCGGCCTCGGGGCCCGTCAGCAGGCGGTCTTCGCCCAGAACCGCGTTGATCAGCGTCGATTTACCCGCATTCGGCCGCCCGACGACGGCGATTTGCAGGGGTTTGTTGTCAACTTCTTCGGCATGCCCCTCTTCGTCCACATCGACATCCGTCTGCGGCGCCTGAGCCTGCGCGCGTTCGGCGAACCCATCGGCCAGCGGCATGAGCTGTGCCAAAAGCTCACCCATCCCCTCGCCATGTTCGGCCGAGATGCGCAAAGGCTCCCCCAGGCCCAGCGACCAGGCTTCGATCACGCCGCCGTCGGCTGCGCGCCCCTCGCCCTTGTTGGCGGCAAGGATCACATGGGCGTTCTTCTTGCGCAGGATCTCGGCGAAAACCTCATCAGTGGGGGTGACGCCGGCGCGGGCGTCGATCATGAAAAGACAGACATCGGCCATTTCCACGGCCCGTTCCGTCAGGCGCCGCATCCGGCCCTGAAGGCTTTGATCGGTGGCCTCTTCCAGACCGGCGGTATCGATCACCGTAAAGCGCAGATCGCCCAGCCGCGCCTCGCCCTCGCGCAGATCGCGGGTGACGCCCGGCTGATCGTCGACCAACGCCAGGCGCTTGCCCACCAGACGGTTGAACAGGGTCGATTTGCCCACATTCGGGCGCCCGACAATGGCAAGTGTAAAGCTCATCAATCTTCTCCGCCGCGCCCACCGGATAAAAACTGGGCGTCAAAGATGCCCCCATACAGCAAGCTTCGGTCAGCGGAAAGCGCGGAGTTGCCCGTCTTTCGTCACGACATAAAGCGTCTTGTCGACGACGATGGGATTGGCCGCCGCCGCCCCGCCCAGAGGCGCCGAGGACAGAAGGCTGCCGTCCTGCGGCGCGAAGGAGTGTATCTGGCCGTCATCGGACACCACCACAAGCCGCCCGCCCGCCAGAAGCGGCCCGAAATACGAATAGATCGCCTTGCGCCGTTTCAGCCGCGTCTTGACATAATAGGGCAGCGGTTTGGCCCAGATCGTCTCGCCCGTGGCGCTGTCGATGCGCACCAGACGGTCCTGATCGGAAACCAGAAACAGCGACCCGCCCGCCGGCCAGACCGCGCTATAGGCGCCCTCGCGCGCGGTCCACAGCCGCTTGCCTGTGCTGGTGCTGATCGCAACCATTCGCCCGCTGGGACTTGCTGCGTAAAGCGTATCGCCCACGATCACAGGATCGGCGGCGATATCGCTATAGGCGGCATAGGCGCTGCCCCGGCGCTGGCCCGAGACCGACGCACTCCACAGCCGCAGCCCGCCTTTGCGGAACACACCCAGAATTTCGCCCGTCCCAAAGGGAAAGACCGCGATCGTGCCGGTGACCGCCGGACCGGCGCCGCCGGCGACCCCGCCCACCGATGGCACGCCCGAGACCGTCCATTTGACCCGCCCGTCGCGGGTGCCGATGGCCCAGCCGCGGTTGTCGCGCGAGACGACATAGACCAGATCGCCCATCACCGTGGGCGACCCTGCCGCCGGCGCGCCCAGACGCTGGGTCCAGATCCGCGCGCCCGTGGCCGCATCAAGCGCGATCAGATCGCCAAAACCGGTGGTGACGTAAAGCTGTTTGCCCGACAAGGCCAGACCGCCACCCGAGGCGTCATCGGCATTCTCGCCCGGCGGCGTCAGATCCGCCTGCCAGAGCCGTGCGCCCCCGGCCGCCGCCGTCGCGGTCACCGTGGCGCGGGCATCAAGGGTGAAAACGCGCCCGTCAGCGGCCACCGGATCGGCGGTGATACGGTGTTTGCGGTCATTTCCGCTCCCGATCGGGGCGCTCCAGAGCGGGCGCAGCGCGCTTGCCAGCGCGGGATGCTGGATCGTGTGGGTCGGCCCGCCAAAGGCCTGGGGCCAGGCGCTGTGATTGACCTGCGCGGGCAGGCTGATGCTGCGGCTGGCCGAAGCTTCGGCAGGCGCGGCAGGCTGATCGGCGCGCAGATCAAGCCGCTTGCCGGGAAGGATCACTTCGCGCGCCGTACAGGCCGATAAAACGCCCAGAGCCGCCAGAACTAAGACACTTCGGTGCAGCTTCACAGCTTTGCCCTCTCCTGATTGCGCCGAAGGGATCGCGGCGCAGATAAGCCTGCGTTCAAAAGGCCTTATTTCTTGCCTTCGGGATTGCCACCTTCGGCCACAATCAACTGAGACGCGCGCCGACGCAAGCCCGGCGTCACCTCGACATCGGCCAAAATCGCCTTGAGCCGGTCAATCGCCGCTGCCCGGTCACCCTGCGATATGTCGATCAGCGCCAGTTGCTCCTGCGCCAGAAGCCGGTAAGGCGCCCCCGGTTCGGTCAGTTTGGTCAGCGCCGCGCGGCGCTCTTCGGCGGGGCGCGCATCGCCCTCAAGCAGATCCAGTTTAAGCGCCGCCAGATCGCGATAGACCGGCGCCAGCGTCTGATCCTGCGCCATCTGACGCAGCTTCTTGATCGCCAGAGGCCGCTTTTCGGCCTTCACCGCCTCGTCTGCCACCAGAAGGTTGACCAGCGTTGTCGCCTCGCCATCGGGCGCAAGCCCGTTCAGCGCATCGATCCGGGCTGCGGCATTGGGGTCGTCCAGCGCCGTCAGTATCGCGTCACCCTCGGCCTGAGCCCGGGCCTGTTCGCTGGCCTTGCGCCATTCGTTATAGGCCGCACCCCCGACCAGCAGGATCACCAGAACGATCGCAATCCAGCCATAGCGCCGCAGCAGCATGAACAGACGGTCGCGGCGTACCTCTTCGGTCACCTCATTGATAAAGCTTTCGGTCTCGCTCATGGTGGCATGGTTCTCCGCTCTGACTGTGCCCCTCATACACCGAGGCCAAAGCCATTGCCAAGGGCCGCTGCAAAGACAAAAGACAACGTCTTGCACGCCCTTTGCGAAACCTGTAAATTGAACCGGTCAGTTTAGAATAATTCGGCGGGTTTTCGCTCGGCGGGGCCTTCTGGCATATGGAAATGAGAAAAGTTACCGGCACATAGCCGCTCTGAGGACAATAATGCGTGTTTTTCCGCTTTTGCTTGCCCTGACCGTAAGCGTTACCCTGTATCTTGTTGTGTTCGAGCGCGAGGCGCTTTTGGCCTTTGCCTCGGGCGATGGTAAAACGCCAGCCGCTGAAATTACCGCCCCGCAACCGGCCGAGCGTACGGTTTCGGTGGTGGCGGTCAATTCCGTCGCCGAGATCATCGATAATGCCGTGCTGATCCGCGGCCAGACCGAAGCGCTGCGTCAGGTTCTGGTGCGGGCCGAAACCGCGGGCGATGTCACATCCGAGCCGTTGCGCAAAGGCGCCAGCATCGAAAAGGACCAGCTTTTGTGCCGGATCGATCCCGGCACCCGCAAGGTGGCGCTGGCCGAAGCGCGCGCCCGGTTGACCGAGGCGCGCGCCCGCGTGCCGGCAACCACGGCCCGTGTGGCCGAGGCCAAGGCCCGCGTGCCCGAGGCCCGCGCGCGTTTGATCGAGGCGCAATCGCGTCTGGCCGAAGCGCAGATCAACGATCGCGCGGCGCAAAAGCTGATCAAGGGCGGATTTGCCTCTGAAACCCGCGTGGCATCGGCAACGGCGGCTGTCGAGGCGGCCAAAGCCGGGGTGCAATCGGCCAAATCGGGGGTCGAAAGTGCGCAGGCGGGCGTCGAGATGGCCGCATCGGATATCGAAGCCGCCCGCGCCGGGGTACAATCGGCCGAAGCGGCCGTTGCCGCCGCTGAAACGGAACTCGGCCGGCTTGAGATCCGCGCGCCTTTTGGCGGCGTTCTGGAAAGCGACACGGCCGAGCTTGGCTCGTTCCTGCAGCCAGGCTCGGTCTGTGCGACGGTGGTGCAGCTGAACCCGATCAAGCTGATCGGTTTTTTGCCCGAAACCGACGTGGACAAAGTGGCGGTCGGTGCACAGGCCTCGGCGCGGCTTGCTTCGGGGCGGCAGGTCTCGGGCAAGGTGCGGTTTCTGTCGCGCGCGGCCGATCCGGTCACGCGGACCTTTCTGGTCGAAATCGTGGTGCCAAACCCCGATCTGACAATCCGCGACGGCCAAACGGTCGAGATCGCCATCGCATCGGCGGGCGAGATTGCGCATCTTCTGCCCAGTTCGGCCATGACGCTGAACGACGAAGGGGTCCTGGGCGTGCGCCTTGTGGGCCCCGATCAGCGCGCCCAATTCACGCCCGTCAGCATCCTGCGCGACACGGTTGACGGTGTCTGGCTGGCCGGGCTGCCGCAACAGGCCCGCGTCATTGTGGTGGGACAGGAATATGTGATCGACGGCGTCAAACTGGCCGTCAGCCTGCGCGAGCCCGGCAAATGACCGGTATCGTCGATTGGGCCGCATCCCACGCCCGGATGGTCATCGCCTTTATCGCCCTGTCGCTTCTGGCGGGGGGATTTGCCTATTCGGTCCTGCCCAAAGAGGGTGAGCCGGATATCGAAATCCCGGCGCTGGTCATCTCGCTGCCGTTTCAGGGGATTTCCGCCGAGGACAGTGAAAAGCTGCTGCTCAAGACGATGGAGACGGAACTGGCCGATCTGGACGGCTTGAAATCCATGCAGGGCACCGCCGTCGAAGGCTATGCCAATATCGTGCTTGAGTTTGAATTCGGCTGGGACAAGAGCAAGACCATCGCCGATGTCCGCGACCGGATGAACACCGCCGAGGGCAAATTCCCCGACGGGTTCGACAAATACAGCATCAACGAGATCAATTTCTCGGAATTCCCGATCATCATCGTCAGCCTCTCGGGCGATCTGCCTGAACGCACGCTGTTGCGCGCGGCCCGCGATCTTCAGGACCGGCTTGAGGCGCTCGATCCGGTGCTCGAGGCCGGGCTGGCGGGCAACCGCAATGAGATGCTTGAGGTGGTGATCGACCCGCTGCGCCTTGAGGCCTATAACGTCACCGCCGCCGAGCTGATCCGCGTGGTCACCCAGAACAATCAGCTGATCGCGGCGGGGGCGGTCGAAACCCCCAATGGCGCCTTTTCGGTCAAGATCCCCTCGTCCTTTGACGAGCCGCGCGACATCTATGACCTGCCGGTCAAGACCAATGGCGACAGGGTTGTCACGCTGGGCGATCTGGCAACCATCAAGCTTACCTTTGAAGACCGCACCGGCACCGCCCGTTTCAACGGAGAGCCGTCTTTTGCCCTGCAGGTGGTCAAGCGCAAGGGTTTCAACCTGATCGACACCACAAGCCTGGTCAAACAGGAGGTCGCCAAGGCGCAGGAAAACTGGCCCAAAGAGCTGCGCGAGGCGCTGCGCGTGACCACATCGAACGATCAGTCGCGCATCGTCGACAGTATGGTCAGCCAGCTTGAGGGTTCGGTCCTGACGGCGATTGCGCTGGTCATGATCGTGGTTCTGGCGACGCTTGGCACCCGCTCGGCCCTGCTGGTCGGCTTTGCCATCCCCACCTCCTTCCTGCTGACCTTTGCCTTTCTGGCGGTCATGGGCATTTCGATATCCAACATCGTGATGTTCGGCCTGATCCTTGCGGTGGGCATGCTGGTCGACGGGGCCATCGTGGTGGTGGAATATGCCGACCGCCGCCTGCAAGAGGGCGCAGGCCCGATGCAGGCCTTTACCGATGCGGCAAAGCGCATGTTCTGGCCCATCGTATCATCGACCGCGACCACGCTTTGTGCCTTTCTGCCGATGCTTTTCTGGCCCGGCGTTCCGGGTGAGTTTATGGGGATGCTGCCGGTCACGCTGATCTTTGTTCTGTCGGCCTCGCTGGTGGTGGCGCTGATCTATCTGCCGGTGATGGGCGGGGTGGCCGGGCGCATCTCGCGGATGTTCGAGGGTGCGTCGTCGGTTCTCAAACCCCTGCCATGGCTCCTGCGCGCGGCGCTGGTGATCCCCTCGCTCTATCTTGTGTTTCTGGCCGCGATGCAGATCCTGAACCCAGGCTATCTGTTCGGCGGCAATCCGCCCCTGACCGGCGCCGCTGCGGCCCTGCCGGGGCTGGTGCTTTTCCTGATCGGTGCGGCCTTGTCGTCGATCACGCTGGGCGCGGCGCGGATCGAACGCGCCCCGCGCCGCATCCGCTCGGGCTATCACCGTTCGCCCTTTGGCTGGCTGATCCAGCTGATCGCGGGCAACCCGATCATGCCGATCGTTACCATCGGCGCGGTGATCGCCATTGTGATCAGCGTCTTTACCTATTTCAGCGCCAACAACCGCGGGGTTGAGTTCTTTGTCGCCTCGGAACCTGAACAGGCCATCGTTTACGTGCGGGCGCGGGGCAACCTGTCACTGACGGAAAAGGATGCATTGGTGCGTCAGGCCGAAGAGGCGATCCTGTCGGTGCGCGGCGTTGACAGCGCCTTTGCCTTTGCCGGGGCCGGCGGGCTGAACTCAAACACCGGGGGGGCCAATGCGCCGCTGGACACCATCGGTCAGGTCCAGATCGAGCTGATCCCGTGGAAAGACCGCCCGCGGGTTGAATATCAGACCAAGCTTCTGGGTCTGATCCCCTTTACCCGAAGCCGGATCGACCCCGAGCTGGACGGCGATCTGGTGATCGAACGTCTGCAGATCGCGCTTGACCGGATCCCCGGCATCAAGACCCAGATCCTGAACCTGTCGCGCGGGCCTGCCTCGGGCAAGCCGGTGCATCTGCGGATCAAAGGCGAAAACTGGGACGCGCTGACAGGTGCCGTCAATATCGCCCGCACCAAATTCGAAAACACCCCGGGGCTGGTCGATATCGAAGACAACCTGCCCCTGCCCGGCATCGACTGGCAGATCAATGTCGATGTCGAAAAGGCCGGCCGCTATGGCGCCGATGTGGCCACGGTGGGGGCGATGGTACAGCTGGTCACGCGCGGTATCCTTCTGGACCGGATGCGCGTCGACAGCTCGGACGAAGAGATCGACATCCGCGTGCGCCTGCCGGCCCGCGACAGGGTTCTGTCAACGCTCGATACGCTCAAGGTGCGCACCCGTGACGGGTTGGTGCCATTGTCGAATTTCATCTCGCGCGAGCCTGTGGCGAAGCTGGGCCAGATCAACCGCATCGACCAGAAACGCTATTTCGACGTCAAGGCCGACATCGCGCCGGGGCTGGTCAAGCTGCTGCGCCCCGATGCGCCGAAATCCGCCCCGCTGGGGTTTCTGAAACTTGTGACACCCGAAGGCCCCGGCGGTCAGGGGCAGCCCCCCGCCGGGCTGATCACGCTTGCCGATGGCACCAGCTACCGGCCGGTATCGCTTGATCCGTCGCTCAATGCCGGCGATCTGGCGCAGGCGCTGGATACCAACCGGCTTCACGCCGTGCCGATCAACGCCAACGAACGGATCGAGGTTCTGACCAATTGGCTGAACAGTGAAAAACCGCTTCCGGCGGGGACCGAATGGGCCTGGACCGGCGATCAGGAGGATCAGGCCGAATCCGGCGCCTTCCTGAGCAAGGCGTTTCTGGGCGCGCTGGGGCTGATGTTCATCATCCTTCTGGCGCAGTTCAACAGCTTTTATAACGCGGTTCTGGTGCTTCTGGCGGTGGTTCTGTCAACAACCGGCGTGCTGATCGGCATGCTGGTGATGCAACAGCCGTTTTCGATCATCATGACCGGCACCGGGATTGTGGCGCTGGCCGGGATCGTGGTGAACAACAACATTGTCCTGATCGACACCTATCAGGAATACAGCCGCTATATGCCCCGGATCGAGGCGATTGTGCGCACCGCGCAGGACCGCATCCGCCCGGTTCTTCTGACCACCATCACCACGATGGCCGGTCTTGCACCGATGATGTTCGGCCTGTCGCTGGATTTCATCGGCGGCGGCTATTCCGTCGACAGCCCCACCGCGCTGTGGTGGAAGCAACTGGCAACCGCCGTGGTGTTCGGCCTTGGCATCGCCACGGTTCTGACGCTGGTCTTCACGCCTTCGATGCTGGCGCTTCGGGTCTGGGTGACCACCTATGTGCAGTGGCTGGCGCGGCTTTTGGCGAAACTGTCGATGGGCCGGTCAAGCGCGGCTGCC
>JASBSV010000060.1 GCA_030148745.1 Paracoccaceae bacterium | reverse complement strand
GGGACCTCATCGGTGACAAAGGCCGCGCCGATGCCGCGCGCGAGGATAAAGCGCAGTTTTCCGTCGATCACCTTCTTGTCCTGCGCCATCAGCGCCATCAGCCCCTCTGCATCGGGTAATGCGCCCTCTATGTCGGCCAGATCGACCTTCATGCCCATCGTGCGCAGATGGGCGCGCAGGCGGCTTGGTTCTTCCTGCGGGCAGAGGCCGAGGCGGGCCGAAAGCTCGAACGCCAGGGCGCAGCCGATGGCCACGCCTTCGCCGTGCAGGAGCCGGTCCGAATAGCCGGTCGCGGCTTCGAGTGCGTGGCAGAAAGTATGGCCCAGATTGAGGAGCGCGCGCTCGCCCTGTTCGGTTTCGTCGCGCACCACGATATCGGCCTTCATCTGGCAGGAACGTTGCACCGCCTCTATCCGCGCGCCGGTGTCGCCGCGCGCCAGCGCCGGGCCGTTCTCTTCGAGCCAGGCAAAGAAATCGGCATCCCCAAGGGCGCCGTATTTGACCACCTCGCCATAGCCGGCCAGAAAATCGCGCGGGCTGAGGGTGCTCAGACTGTCGATATCGGCCAGCACCAGCGTGGGCTGATGGAAGGCGCCGATCAGGTTCTTGCCCTGCGGTGCGTTGATCCCGGTCTTGCCGCCGACCGAACTGTCGACCTGCGCCAGAAGCGATGTCGGCATCTGAATGAAACGCACCCCGCGGCGCAGGATCGCGGCGGCAAAGCCGGTCAGATCGCCGATCACCCCGCCGCCAAGGGCTGCGACCATATCGCGGCGTTCGACCTTTTGATCAAGCAGCCATTCGGCCGCGCGCGTCAGATGCGGCCAGCTTTTGGTTGCCTCACCCGCCGGCAGCACCAGCGCCGACATCTCGATCCCCTGCCCCGCCAGCCCGGCGCGCAGCCTGTCCAGATGCGCGTCGGCGACGTTTTCATCGGTGATCACCGCCAGACGCGGGCGCGCCAGATAGGGCGCGACATGGCGCCCGGCATCGGCCAGAAGCCCCGGGCCGATGTGAATGTCATAGGCCCGCTCGCCCAGGGGTACATGTACGGTTTTCATCGCTCAGCCGCCTTTTTTCAGAACATCGGGGCGGGTCAGAAGCGTCTTGACCACCTGCGCCGCCATATCGGCGATGGAATAGGACGGATCGGCGCGCACCGCCAGATCGGCGCGCGCATATTCCGGCACCCGCCGGTCGTAAATCTCGCTCAGGGTCTTGCGCGGATCGGCAGTGCGCAGGAGCGGCCGGGTATCCTTGTGCCGCACCCTTGACCAGAGCAGATCGAGATCGCCATCCAGCCAGACCGACACCCCATGCTCTGAGATCATCTTTTGATTGGCCTGCGACAGGAACGCACCGCCCCCCGTCGACAGGATCCCCGGCTGGCCTTTCAGGAGCCGGGCGATCACCTCGGATTCGCGGGCGCGAAAGAAATCTTCGCCGTCGCGGGCGAAAATTTCGGCAATCGGCATGTTGGCGGCGGTCACAATTTCTTCATCGCTGTCCAGAAACGGCACCTGCAAAACCTCGGCCAGATGGCGTCCGACCGCTGATTTTCCGGCCCCCATCATCCCGACAAGCGCAACGGTCTTGTACAATCGATACCTGTTTTCGGCCATGACCCGCCCAATTTTTACGTTTATCCGCCTGAATGGCGTGATCTTGCCGGAAAAGCCATATATAAACGTCTCCGGCAGGTTGATACGGACATATAAAAAGGCGGAAACAAGATGGGGCGGCTGTTAAAACTGGTATTCATTCTTTTGGTGCTGGGATTTATCGGGCTTGTCGGTTTTGCTTATCTGGGCGATCTGAGCCCGGTGCGCAACGAGGTAAAGCAACCGGTGACCCTTAATACGGATAGCGGTGGATGAGGGCCGGCGCGCTCCTTCTTTTCAGTTTATGGGCGGCGGCGGCCGCCGCCTCCGTGCAGGCCCAGGCGCCGATGTCGGCGATTGACTGGCTTTCCGATACCGCGCGAAATCCGGCCGGACAACCGGCCCGGGGCGCCAAAGCACCGCCCGGCGGCACGGCGCAGGGTGAAGCGCCAGTGACCAGCAGCGCCGCCGTCGCCGATGTCACCGTCAGCCAGCTGGCCACGCCGGGCGCCGGGGTTGTCGGGGTTCTGTCGCCCGATCAGACCGGTCTGCCACAAACGCTCTGGAGCGGATCGAAACTGATCGCTCTGGAAGGTCTTCTCAGCCGGCTGCGCCCCTCGCGCCTGCCGGCGATCAACGATCTGGTGGTGATGCTAATGCTGGCCGAGGCGGGCCCGGCCCTTGCCTCGGATGGCGAGGCGCTGCTGCTGGCGCGGGTCGATCAGCTTTTGGCGCGCGGCGCGCTGGAACAGGCCGGCGCGCTTTTGCAACAGGCCGGCCCGGGCCCGGGCGAGCGGTTTCGCCGCGCCTTTGATGTCGCGCTTCTGACCGGGCAGGAGGATCGCGCCTGCGCCGATCTGCGCCAGCGCCCCGGCATCCGCCCGACCTATCCGCTGCGCGTCTTCTGTCTGGCCCGCACCGGCGACTGGAGCGCCGCGGCCCTGACCCTCGATGCGGCGAGTGTTCTGGGCGAGGTCACCACCGAGGATGACACGCTTCTGGTGCATTTCCTCGATCCCGAAATGGGCGCCGATCTGCCCATCCCCAAGGGAATGCGCCCCACCCCGCTGACCTTTCGTATCCTCGATGCGATTGGTGAGCCTTTGCCGACCGGCCCCCTGCCGATCGCCTTTGCCCAGTCCGATCTGCGCCCCTCGGTCGGCTGGAAAGCCCAGATCGAAGCGGCCGAGCGGCTGACCCGCGCCGGGGCGATCCCGCCGGGGCGCCTGTTCGAGCTTTACACTCGCAACAAACCCTCGGCCTCGGGCGGCGTCTGGGACCGCGTGGCGGCGGTGCAGGCGCTCGATGGCGCGCTTGGCACCGGCGATCCCGCAGCGGTAGCCGCCGCGCTCAATCGGGCCTGGCCGCTGATGCAGGAGGCGGGGCTTGAAAGCGCGCTTGCCGATCAGACCGCGGCCCGGCTCATCGCGCTCGATCTGCCCGGGGCCGCGGCCTCGCTGGCCTATCGCATGGCGCTTCTGACCCCGCTTTATGAAACCGCCGCCCGCCATGTCTCCGCCACCGGGCGATCCAATGACAAGGACAGCTTTCTTGCCGGACTTGCGCGCGGCGCCCCCGAAAAAGCCGCCGCCTATGACGAGGCATCGGCGGCCATCGCCGCGGCCTTCACAGACCGCCCCGTGCCAGAGGAGCTTGCCGCCATGGCCCGCAGCGACCGTCTGGGCGAGGCGATCCTGCGCGCGGCCGAGATGATCGGCAACGGAACCTCGGGCGATCTGAGCCAGATGGCCGGCGCTCTGGCCTTCCTGCGCAGCGTCGGGCTTGAAAGCACCGCCCGCCGCGCCGCGCTACAGGCGCTGATCCTGCAAGGCGGGGGCTGAACCTTGCTACGCCGGATCCAGAGCTTTCTCGACGCTCAGGCGGCCGAGCTTGACGCCGCCCATAACACGCGTCTGGCCTATGCCCGCGATCTGAAAGATTTCGCCGCATGGCTTGAGCGCGGCAAACGCGACTGGCACAACGCCGGGCGCGGCGATATCGAGGCTTATCTTATCCATTGCGATGCACAGGGGCTGGCCCCCGCAACCCGCGCCCGGCGGCTCTCGGCAATCCGGCAGTTCTATCGCTTTGCCTTTCAGGAAGGCTGGCGGACGGATGATCCGGCGATCCGCATCAAGGGGCCGGGGCGCGGGCGCAAACTGCCCGCCACCCTCTCCGAGGCCGAGGTCGACAAATTGCTCGCCGCCGCCCGCACCCTCGCGCCCCGAGCCGATGACAGGCTGCGCGACATCTGCCTGATAGAGCTTCTCTATGCCACCGGCATGCGGGTAAGCGAGCTTGTTTCGCTCCCGGTCGCCGCCGCGCGCGGCGATCCGCGCATGCTGCTGATCCGCGGCAAAGGCGGCAAGGAACGGATGGTCCCGCTCTCGCCGCCGGCGCGCCGCGCATTGGCCGATTGGATTACCTGCCGCGACCGGCTCCAGAGCGCGGCGCAGCAACAGGGCAAACAGGTCTCGGCCTTTCTCTTCCCCTCGCGCGGCAAGGCCGGCCATCTGACCCGCATCTGGTTCTACGGGCGGATAAAATCCATGGCCCTCAAGGGCGGCGTTCCCCCTGCCCGCGTCACCCCGCATAAATTGCGCCACGCCTTTGCCACCCATCTTCTGGCCCATGGCGCCGATCTGCGCTCGATCCAGACGCTGCTGGGCCATGCCGATATCTCGACCACCGAAATCTATACCCATGTGCTGGAAGAACGGCTCAAGGAACTGGTGCTCGAACACCACCCGCTGGCCGGCGGATAATCCGCCCTTTCTTCTTTGCAAAAATACTCAGGCGCCGGCGCTCAGGCCCCGCGCCGCATTGCGGCAGGCAGAATATCCTGCGATGGCCAGATCCCGTCACAAAGGCTTTGCTGATAGCCCTGCACCAGCCCCGCGCGCTCCATATCCGCCACCGCGCCGGCGACATCATAGCTCAGCCGCTCAAAGATCACCCCCTGCCCGGTCAGCCGCGCAAAACGGGTCTGCGGGCGCCCGTCGTGGGGCGGCATCCCGATGGCGCCGGCATTGATCCAGTGCACGCCGCCGATCCGGCGCTGAAAGGCTACGCCGCAATGACCCGCGATCACCCCGTCTACCGGCCCGGCCCTGCGGGTGATTTCCGCGATTTCTTCGGCAAATTCCGCCTCGGGCGAGACGGGCCATAAAAACCGGCTGATGTCGCTCACCCCGCCGTGGATCACCGCATAGCGCCGCCCGGCAAGGGTAAAGACCGCCAGATCCGGCAGATCGCCCATCCAGGCCCGCGCGGGCGCGTCCAATGCGCGGCTGGCATGGGCGTACCAGCCCGCCGAGAGAAGATCACAGGCCGATCCGGCCTCGAACCCGCAGCCGCAATCGGGCTTTCCCTGGGCCAGCTGGCGCTCGCAATTGCCGGCAATCGTGCTCAGCCCGCGGGCGCGGAAAAGATCGACCACCGCCCCCGGCGCGCCGCAATAGGCCACCAGATCGCCCGTTGCGATCATCCGCCCGGGGCCGATACCGCGCGCCTCGGCCCAATCCAGCAGCCCCTGCAGCGCCTGAAGATTGGAATGGACCCCGCCAAAAAGGATCATCTCACCCCTAATCTCGCCCAGATCCAACAGCTTCACCCTTCGCCTCCCTTGCGCCAACCGCTCTGGTTGAGCATAAGACATCATGACCCCGATACGAAAAGCGAAATGAGCGATATCTCACCCCTTCTTGATGCCGCCTTCTGGATTTCCGCCGGCGCCATCGCGTTTCTTCTGATCCTCTCGGCCTTCTTTTCAGGCTCTGAAACCGCGCTGACCGCGGCCTCGCGCGGCAAGCTCAGGGCGCAGGCCGACAAAGGCTCCAAAGGCGCCGAACAGGCGCTGAAGATCACCGAAGACAACGAGCGGCTGATCGGATCGGTCCTGCTGGGCAATAATCTGGTCAATATTCTGGCCGCCTCGCTGGCCACGGCGCTGTTTACCCGGCTCTTCGGCGCCAATGGCGTGGCGCTGGCCACGCTGGTGATGACGCTTCTGGTGCTGATCTTTGCCGAGGTTCTGCCCAAGACCTATGCGATCACCAATGCCGAACGCGCCGCCGCGCTGGTGGCGCCGGTGGTGCGGCTGATCATCCTGATCTTCGCGCCGGTGGTGTCGGCGGTGCGCGCGCTGGTGCGGGCGCTCTTGCGGCTCTTTGGCGTTCAGGCCGACCCCGAGGGGCGGATACTGGCGGTGCGCGAAGAGATCGCCGGCGCGATCTCGCTGGGCCATTCCGAAGGGGTGGTGGAAAAAGAGGACCGCGACCGCATTCTGGGCGCGCTGGATCTGCGTGACCGGACGGTCGAAGAGATCATGCTGCATCGCAGCCAGATCGAAATGGTCGATGCCGACGCCGACCCCGAAGCGATCCTGAGCCAGCTTTTGCAGTCGCGCTATACCCGCCTGCCGGTCTATCGCGGCAATCCCGAGAACATCATCGGCGTGATCCATGCCAAGGATCTGTTGCGCGCCATGGACCGGCTGATCCGGGGGCCCGATGCCTCGAAAGCGGCTGTGCAGGAATTCAATGTCCTTGATGTGGCGATGAAACCCTATTTTGTGCCCGAGACCACGACGCTCGACGATCAGATGCGCCAGTTCCTGCGCCGGCACACGCATTTTGCCCTTGTGATCGACGAATACGGAAGCCTGCAGGGGCTGATCACGCTGGAGGATATCCTTGAGGAAATCGTCGGCGAGATCACCGATGAATATGACGCCGGCGACGATCATCTGATCGCCCGCCAGCCCGACGGCAGCCTGATGGTGGATGGCGCGATGACGATCCGCGATCTGAACCGCGCCACCGACTGGAACCTGCCCGATGACGAGGCGGTAACGGTGGCGGGACTGGTCATTCACGAGGCGCAATCGATCCCCGAGAAAAATCAGGTCTTTACCTTTCACGGCTTTCGCTTTGAGGTTTGCGAGCGCAAGGACAACCGGCTGACCCGGCTGAAGATCCGCCCGCTCTGATCCTGCGCGTGGGTTTGCGCAGTGCCTGCGCAATGCCTCCGGCGGGGATATTTAGGCCAAATGGAAGGTGCGCAGGTGCTCAGCGACCCTTGAAGAGCCCGCCCAGAAGCCCGCGCACGATGCGCCGCCCGGTGGTGCCGGTCAGTTCCTTGACGACGACATTTGCCAGCGCCTGACCGAAGCCGCCGCTCTGGCGGGAGGGGCGCGAGGTGGAGCGGCCGACGCGGGTGCCCGAATAGCGGCGCCCGGCGCGGTATTCACGCTCGGCCACAGTGGCCTCCTCCTCGCGTTTTTCGGCGGCCTCGGCCTCGGCGGCAGCCTTTTGGGCGCGTTCGCGCAGGATTTCATAGGCGCTTTGGCGGTCCTTTAGGGCCTCGTATTTGCCGGCGATGGGCGATGTGTCGATCACCGATTTACGCTGCGCGCCGGTGATCGGGCCAAGCTGTGACGAGGGCGGGCGGATCAGGGTGCGTTCGACAATGCCGGGCACGCCCTTTTTTTGCAGCATGGAGGTGACAGCCTCGCCCACGCCGACCTCGCGGATTGCGCTTTCGGTGTCAAAGCGCGGGTTCTCGCGATAGGTTTCGGCGGCAAGGCGCAGCTGTTTTTTGTCGCGGGCGGTAAAGGCGCGCAGGGCGTGCTGGATCCGGTTGCCAAGCTGGCCCAGCACATCTTCGGGCACATCGGCGGGGTTCTGGGTGACGAAAAAGACGCCCACGCCCTTGGAACGGATCAGGCGCGCGACCTGTTCGACCTTGTCGATCAATGCCTTGGGTGTATCGTCAAAGAGAAGATGCGCCTCGTCGAAAAAGAACACCAGTTTGGGTTTATCGGGATCGCCGACCTCGGGCAGTTCCTCGAAAAGTTCGGACAAAAGCCACAAAAGGAAAGTCGCGTAGAGCCGCGGCGAGGACATCAGCCTGTCCGAGGCAAGGATATTGATGCGCCCGCGCCCGTCCGGATCGGTGCGCATGATGTCGCTGAGATCGAGGGCAGGCTCGCCGAAAAGCTTCTGGCCACCTTCGTTTTCCAGCACCAGAAGCCGGCGCTGGATCGTGCCGATCGAACTGGTCGAGACATTGCCGTAGCGCAGCGTCAGATCGGCGGCGTTTTGGCCGACCCAGACCAGCATGGCCTGAAGATCCTTCAGATCGTAAAGCGCCATGCCCTCTTCGTCGGCAACGCGAAAGGCGATGTTCAGCACCCCCTCCTGCGCCTCGCTCAGCCCCATCAGCCGCGAGATCAGCAAAGGGCCCATTTCGGTGACCGTGGTACGCACCGGGTGGCCGTCCTGGCCGAAAAGATCCCAGAAGGTGACCGGGAAACTTTCATATGTATAATCATCAAAGCCGATCTTTTGCGCCCGCGAGGTGAAAGCCTCATGCAGTTTGAAGCTCTCGCTTCCGGCCGCCGCCAGCCCCGAAAGATCGCCCTTCACGTCCGACAGAAAGACCGGCACCCCGGCCTTGGAAAACCCTTCGGCCAGGATCTGCAGAGTGACCGTCTTGCCGGTTCCCGTGGCCCCTGCGATCAGCCCGTGGCGGTTGGCGTATTTCAGCGTAAGATGTTGTTTTTCGCCATAACCCTCGCCGCCGCCGCCGATGAATATTCCGTCCTGCATGCTCTGCTCCAAAAAATGTCTCAGCCGCAGCATACTTGCTTAACCTTTATCTGCCAGTCTTTCCTTCATCCCGGTGGTGGTTCTCATCGCCGGGCATGACTTCCTCCCTGTCAGACTGGCCGCGCCGATTTATGGCGCGGCTTTTTTTCGCCGCGGCAGACCGCTCCGGGCGCCCCGTTGAACGGCGTGAAACCGGCCAGAATTGTGAGTTGACGCAATGGGTTTGTGGTCTTAAGCTACGCAACTATGACAAGGTCGGCCCGTCCGACAGGGAGCAAAAAGTCAAAAAGAATAATTGGAAAAGGCCTCGGGTTCCGGGGCCTTTTCTTAATTCTGGTATCGGTTTTTACTGCGTGAAATCAGTGCGTTGGCCTTCCTTCGCCCGGCCAGGCGGGCGCGCAGTCCCGCTCTTTGCCACTGCCGCCACCGGCAAAAACCCGCCACAGACCTGCCCGCGCGCGCGGCTTTGGGGCCTGACACCCGCCGCCGAAGGTGTTAGAGGGGCCAGACAGTCAAATAACGAGCACAGGTATGCTAATATGACACCGAACATCATGCGTCTGGCTTTTGCCGCGCTTCTCGGTTTTGCGCCCATGGCCATGGCCCAGCAGGCCGATACCAGCCAGACCGGCACAGGCCAGTCAACCACCAGCGGGCTAAGCACCGGGACCCCGATTTCACCCGCAGGATCGACCTATTCACGTCAGAGTTTTTCCGATTGGGAGCTGCGCTGTGTGCGCACTCAGGACGGCAAGGAAACCGAGAAAGACCCCTGCCAGCTTTATCAGCTTCTGAAGGATGACAAGGGCAACTCGGTCGCCGAGATCAGCCTTTTCGCCCTGCCCAAGAAGGAAGGCGAGGCAGTTGCCGCCGCCACGGTCATCACCCCGCTTGAGACGCTGCTGACGCAGGGCCTGACGATGGTGGTCGATAAGGCCAGCCCCAAACGTTATCCGTTTTCATGGTGCTCGACGGTGGGTTGCTATGCGCGCCTTGGCTTTACCCAGGCCGAGGTCGATGCCTTTGAAAAGGGCGCCAAGGCCGATCTGATCATCTTTCCGGTCGCCGCCCCCAAGACCGAGGTCAAGCTGAAGATGTCTCTGTCGGGCTTTACCGCCGGGTACAAGGCCGTGCATGAGGTCAACAAAAAAGCGGCCGAGCTGACCGCCGCCGATCAGAAAGCCGCCCCCAAGAAGTAATCGCAGGCGGCGATGCAATGCTGAAAAACGCGGGCCCTGCGGCTCGCGTTTTTTGTTGCGCTGTGTGGGGGGTGCGCGCTCAGACCGCGCGCAGGGCCAGAACCGCGTTCATCCCGCCAAAGGCAAAGGCATTGGACAGAACCACATCGACCTTCGCCTCGCGCGCGGTATTGGGCACCACGTCAAGGGCGCATTCGGGGTCGGGCTCTTCATAGCCGATGGTCGGGGCGATCACCCCGTCGCGCAGCGCCATGATACAGGCCAAAAGTTCGACCGCGCCGGTGCCGCCGATCAGATGGCCATGCATCGATTTGGTCGATGAGATCATCAGCTTGTCGGCATGGGCGCCAAATGCATCGGCCACCGCGGCGCATTCGGTCTTGTCATTGGCCGCCGTGCCGGTGCCATGGGCGTTGATATAGCCGACCTCGTCGGCATTGACGCCCGCATCGGCCAAAGCGCCCGATATGGCCCGCGCTGCGCCCTGTTTTGACGGCATGACGATATCGGCGGCATCCGAGGTCATGGAAAACCCCACCACCTCGGCCAGAATATCGGCGCCGCGGGCGCGGGCGTGTTCGTATTCCTCAAAGACAAAGACACCCGCGCCTTCGCCCTGAACCATGCCGTTGCGGTTGGCGCTGAACGGGCGGCAGGCGTCCTTGGACATCACCCGCAGACCTTCCCATGCCTTGACCCCGCCAAAGCACAGCATCGATTCCGAGCCGCCGGTGACCATCACCTCGCTCATGCCCGAGCGGATGATCTGAAACGCCTGCCCCATCGCGTGGTTGGACGAGGCGCAGGCGGTGGCCACGGTAAAGGACGGGCCCTTGAGGTTGAACTCCATCGACAGATGGCTGGCGGCGGCATTGTTCATCAGCTTGGGCACGACAAAGGGGTGCACCCGGTTCTTGCCCGTTTCATAGACCGCGCGATAGTTTTCGTCCCATGTGGTGACGCCGCCGCCCGCCGTGCCCAGAACCACGCCCGAGCGCGCCGCCAGATCGCCGATGAAGCTCAGCCCGGCCTGGGCGATGGCCTCTTTGGCGGCGATCAGGGTGAATTGGGTGAACCGGTCATAAAGGCTGATCTGCTGGCGGTTCCAATGTGCCTCGGGGTCATAGCCGCGCACCTGCCCGGCGATCTTGATCGACAGACGATCGACATCGCGGATCTCCAGCGGGCCGATACCACAACGCCCCTCGCGCATGGCCTCCATCGTCTGGGGCACGCTGGCGCCAAGGGCGTTGATCGTCCCCGCGCCGGTGATCACCACGCGTTTCATCTCAGGCCGTCTGCTCCTGCACCAGAGATTCGACCGCCGCCACGATGGCCGCCACCGACGAGATGTCGAACTGCGAATTCTGCGGCTCATTGGCGTTAAAGGGCACTTCGATGTCAAAGGCCTCTTCTATCGCAAAGATGCTTTCCACCAGGCCCAGGCTGTCGATGCCCAGATCCTCAAGGCTCTGATCCATGCGCACATCGCTCACTTCCAGCACCGCCTGTTCGGCGATGATTTCGATCACCTTGTCCTTGACGCTTGCCGACATGCCAATCCCTCAGCCAGTTTCTGCCGTCCCTTTAGTCGCTATCACCGCTCTTTGGAACCGCCTTTTTCAGCGTCTCAATGTCACGCGACATAGCGTCCAGCGTGCGCGGAAGCCGCCGGATAACCTTGTAACTGTCCAGTTGACGGTCCATGCGCATCGCCGGATGACCCAGCAATACCCGCCCCTTGGGCGCGTTCGAGAATATCTTGGTGCTGCCGCCGGCCACCACATCATCGCCCACGAAAATATTGTCGCTGACCCCGCATTGCCCGGCCAGAACCACCCGGTTGCCGATTTTGGTCGAGCCTGCAATGCCCACCTGACCGCACAAAAGACAATCCTCGCCGACCTCGACGTTATGGCCGATATGCACCAGATTATCCAGTTTCGTGCCCCGCCCGATACGCGTGGCGCGGATCGTGCCGCGGTCGATGGTGGCATTGGCGCCCAGTTCGACATCATCGCCGATCTCGACCGTGCCCAGCGAATGGATCCGGGTCCAGCTTTGCGGCGCCGCCCCGGCGCTGTCGCCCAGAGTTTCGCGGGCCGCCTCGACCCCCGATTTATCCGGCGTGACAAAGGAAAACCCGTCGGCCCCGATCACCGCGCCGGGCTGGGCGATGAACCGATCCCCGATGTGCACCCGCGCGCCGATGCGCACCCCTGCCAGCAGCAGGGCATCGGCCCCGATCCGGGCATCTTCGGCAATGGTGACATGCGGGGCGATGCGCGCGCCGGCGCCGATATGCACGCGCGGGCCGATCACCACGAAAGGGGCAATGCGCGCGCCCTTGCCGATCACCGCGCTGCGGTCGATGACGGCGGTTTGATGCACCCCTTCGTCGATCTGCGGGCCGCCGTCCATCAATGCGGTCAGCCCCGACATCGCATAGCGCGGGCGCGGCACGAATATCGCCGCCTCAAGGCCCAGCCCGCGCCAGTCGGCGCCATCCCACAGGATCGCCGCGCGCGCCGCGCCCTGTGCCAGCGCCGGGCCATACTCCGGCTT
>JASBSV010000119.1 GCA_030148745.1 Paracoccaceae bacterium | reverse complement strand
AACGCTCGATCTGTTGCGGCGCAATATCGAGCAGCTGGCGCGCGATTTCCGCGATATCGGCTTTTCCGACGCCAGTTTCTCATTTGCCCAGCAAGACAGCCGGCAAGAGCGTCCCGGCACTTATGAAAGCAGTCCCGAATCGGCGTCCCCGCTGGGGCATGATGGCGCCGCACCGGTCACCGAAGCGGTCGCGGTTCAGTTGGGCGCTGGCGCGCAAAGCGGGCTGGACCTGAGGCTTTGAGAGGGTAGAGCGATGGTAAGTACAAGCGATGTAACGGCCGCGCATGCCGCCGCGCCTGTCAAATCTGCGCCGGAGCAATCGGCGCAGAAGGGCGTGATCACATCCGATTTTGAGACGTTTCTTCGGATGTTGACCACGCAGATGCAAAATCAGGACCCGCTGGAGCCGATGAAATCGGATGAGCTTTCGGTTCAGCTGGCCACCTTTTCGGGGGTCGAGCAGCAGGTTCTGACCAACGATCTTCTGACCGGGTTGAATGCAAAACTGGGCGCTGGCGGGATGGCGGAATTTGCCGGTTGGGTCGGAAAGGATGCGCGCGCGGCGGCGCCCGCCTATTTCGATGGCGCGGCGCCTGTTCAGATCGTGGCGCAGCGAGCCACTGGCGCTGACCGCGCCGAAGTCGTCCTGCGCGACAGCGGCGGCGCCGAAGTCGCGCGCCTGCCGGTGGTGACCTCGGGAGAGATATTGGTCTGGGATGGGCGCAAAGGCGGCGGCGCGGCCTTGCCTGCGGGCCTTTATTCAATGACCACCGAAAGTTTTGCCGGCGACGAGCTGATCGATAAAAGCCCCGCCGAAACCTACGCGCGCGTGACCGAAGCGCGCGTCGAAAACGGCGCAGTTCTGGTGGTCATGAACGGCGGCGTCAAGGTGCCGGCAGGCAAGGTGACGGCCCTGCGCGAGGCGGCAAGCTTGCCATAAGAGCACCGGCAAACTAGCGTCGCGCGGCGGTAACCCCGCATCACCACGAAGGACAGGCTGCGCTGGACATGCTGAACGAGGTCGAAACCCTTGGGGCGGAACTGGCAGCCCATACCGGAGGGGCCCGGCCGGGGCATTGGAAACCGCTCAGCGGTGGGCGTACCAATGCCATCTGGAGGATCCAAGCGGGCGAGCGGGATCTGGTTTGCAAGCTGTTTCGCCCCGATACTGCCAACCCGCTCTTTCCCAATGATCCCGCGGCCGAGGCACTGGCGCTGTCGGCCCTGCGCGGGCTGGATATCGCGCCGGAGTTTTGCGCCACGGCCGAGACCAGCTTGGGGGTCTGCCTGCTTTACCGATTCGAACAGGGCGCGCCATGGCGTGGCGGTGCGGGGCCCGTTGCGCACCTGCTGCGCCGGCTTCATGGGCTTAAACCACCCCCGGGACTGCGGCGCATCGCATCGGGCACGCGGGCGCTGGGCGATATGACGGGAGCGATACTGGCGGCCTGCACCGCTCCGGCCCCCGGGATCCTTGCCCGTCCGCCTGCGATGCCCGGCGTGCCGCCAACGCCGATCCGGTGTTTTCTTCATGGTGACGCTGTTGCGGGCAATATAGTTGTCGGGGCTGCGGGAACGCGCCTGATCGACTGGCAATGCCCCGCCACGGGCGACCCCTGCGAGGATCTGGCGATCTTTCTGTCGCCCGCGATGCAGTATCTCTATCGCGGGAAGACCCTGAGCGCGCAGGAGGTTGAGGATTTTCTGGCGGCCTATGGCGACGAAAAGATAGCGGAAAGATACCTTGCGCTCAGGCCAGCCTTTCACCAACGGATGGCCGCTTATTGCCTGTGGAAAGCCGGGACCGGCGCCAGCGACTATCACGCGGCGATGCAGCTTGAACTGGCGGCGTTAGAGCGCCTGTAACAGCCACAGGCCTGCCGATGCCGCCCCGGCGCCAAGCACCGCCCAAAAGACCGGCCACCAGCGCGACGGCGCAGCGGGTTTTGCAGGCGTTTCAGCCTGCCGCATCAGGGCCGCCTCGGCCATCTGTGGCAATTTCGGCCCAAAGCGCGCCAGCACCCGCAGTGTTTTAGCCAGATCGCGGGCAAAGGCGCGTGGCCCGATGCTGTCTTTGATATAGGCCTCGACGATGGGTTTGGCGACTTCCCACATGTTGATCTGGGGCGCCAGCGACCGGGCAACGCCCTCTACCACGACCATGGTGCGCTGCAGCAGGATCAGTTCGGTCCGGGTTTCCATGCCAAAGCGCTCGGTCACCTCAAAGAGGTAATTCAAAAGCCGGCCCATCGAGATATGCGAGGCGTCCATGCCAAAGATAGGCTCACCCACCGCGCGCAGGGCCTGCGCGAAGGCGTCGACGTCGCGGTCCTGCGGGACATATCCGGCCTCGAAATGCACTTCGGCGACACGTTTGTAATCACGCTGAATAAAGCCAAACAGAATTTCGGCATAGACGCGGCGCGTATATTCGTCGATGCGCCCCATGATCCCGAAATCATAGGCGATGATATCGCCGTTCGGTGCAACCTTGAGGTTGCCCTGATGCATATCGGCGTGAAAATAGCCATCGCGCAGGGCGTGTCCCAGAAAAAGCTGCAAGACCCGCTCGCCTATCGCGCGCGGGTCATGGCCGGCGGCGATGATTGCCTCGACCTCGCCCATCGGGATCCCCTCGGCCCAGTCAAGGGTCATCACCCGGCGCGAGGATAGGAACCAATGCGGCTGCGGCACCTGAACGCCTGCATCGCCTTTCGTGTTGGCGCCGAATTCCGAGGCGGCAGAGGCTTCCAGCCTCAGATCCAGCTCGCCCATTACGACGCCTTCGAAATGGGCAATCACATCGGTCGGGCGCAACCGCCGGGCCCCGGGGGCCAGAATCTCGATCCAGCGGGCCGCCAGATAAAAAGCGTCAATATCTTTACGAAAAGCTTTTTCGATACGCGGGCGCAAAACCTTGACCGCAACCTCCTGATCGGTTGTGGCAACGCGGGCGCGGTGGACCTGCGCGATCGAGGCGGCGGCCACCGGTTCACTGACCTGCGAAAACAGCTCGTCGACCGGGCGGCCAAGCTCTGCTTCGATCGTGGCGCGCGCAATTTCGGTGGGAAACGGTGGCAGCTTGTCCTGCAGCACCCTAAGATGCTGGGCCAGATCGTCACCGACCACATCAGGCCGGGTCGAAAGAACCTGCCCGAATTTGATGTAGGCCGGGCCAAGAGCGGTCAGCGCCCTTGTGGCCGGCGGCATCGACGGATCGCCCTTCAGCCCCAGCCATTTGAACGGCCAGCCGAGAACCCGCGCGGCAATGCGCAGCGACGGCGGGGCATCGAAAGCCTCGAGCATTTCGCGCATCGCGCCGGTGCGTTCCAGCGTGGCGCCTGTTCGGATCAGGCGCAGGATGTTGTGGGGGCCGCGCATCTAAAGCTTCCAGCCCGAGTGCAATGCGGCAATCCCCATCGACAGGTTGCGGTATTTGACCTGTTCAAAACCGGCGGCCCGGATCATGCTGGCGAATGTTTCCTGATCGGGAAAGTTGCGGATCGATTCCACAAGGTACTGGTAACTGTCGCGGTCACCGGCGATGAGCTGACCCATGCGCGGGATGACATTGAACGAATAAAGGTCATAGGCCTTCTGCATCGCTGCATTGGGAAGCTGGCTGAATTCAAGCACCATCAGGCGCCCGCCGGGGCGCAGAACGCGGAACGCTTCGCTTAGCGCGTCGCCGATACGGGTGACATTCCGGATGCCAAAGCTGATCGTATAGATATCGAAGCTGTTGTCCTGAAATGGCAGCGCCATGGCATCGCCGACAACCCAGTCAAGCCGGTCTGCCAGATCTTCGGCCTCGGCCCGTTTGCGCCCTTCGATCAGCATGCTTTCGGTCATGTCCAGAACGGTGGCATGGGCCGTGGGGGCGCGTTTGAGAAACCGAAAGGAAATATCGCCGGTCCCGCCGGCCACATCCAGCAGCTTCTGACCCGCCCGCGGCGCCAGCCAGTCCATCATCGCGTCTTTCCAAAGGCGATGAATGCCCGCAGACATGACATCGTTCATGATGTCATAGCGCGCCGCGACATTGGTAAAGACGCCATGGACCATTCCGGCCTTCTGGTCTTCGGATACGGTCTGAAACCCGAAATGAGTTGTTTTTTGATCGTCGCTGGTCATCTTCTCTTGCCGTCTGGCTTAACTCCCTCTCCTTATAGAGTGCCTGCATGGGGTTACAATGCGGCGCCGGAACACAGAACGCGGGAATCATCGCAAAGGGGGCCGTTTGCCCGAACTACCCGAAGTCGAAACCGTAAGGCGCGGTCTTTTGCCGGTGCTCGAGGGTGAGGTGATCGAGCACGCTCAGGTCCGGCGCGCCGATCTGCGGTGGCCTTTTCCACCGCAGTTGGCCGAACGGCTGAGCGGAAAGCGTATAATGGCGCTGCGCCGCCGTTCGAAATATATTCTTGCCGATTTGTCTTCGGGCGAAACGCTGATCATGCATCTGGGGATGTCGGGGCGCATTCTGATTTCGGGTGGCGCTGTGGGGCGGCACCACCATGATCACCCCGCGCCGGCCAAACATGATCATGTGATTCTGGATATGCAGGGCGGGGCACGGATCACATTTAACGATGCGCGCCGCTTTGGTGCGATGGACCTGACGCCCACGGAGGCGACCGAAGATCATTGGCTTCTGGCGCCGCTGGGGCCCGAGCCGTTGGGAAATTCGTTCAATGAGAACTATCTGATCGCCCGCCTGAAGGGGCGCAACACGCCCATCAAAACCGCGCTTCTGGATCAGAGGGTGGTTGCCGGTCTGGGCAATATCTATGTCTGCGAGGTGCTGCATCGCACCGGGATTTCACCGCGGCGCAAGGCGGGGCAGATATCGCCCGGGCGCGTTGCGCGACTTGTTCCCGCCATCCGCGCCGTTCTTGGCGAGGCGATCGAGGCGGGCGGCTCCTCCTTGAAGGATTATGTTCAGACCGATGGCAATCTTGGTTATTTCCAGCATCGGTTCTCTGCTTATGACCGCGAGGGGCAGGCCTGCGCGACCCCGGGCTGCGGCGGAAAGATACGGCGTATCGTGCAATCGGGCCGCTCGACCTTCTATTGCCCGTCCTGCCAAAGATAGCTTGATCGGGCGCGCAGGAATGCTATCCATGGCCTTCGTACAGTTAACCCGGGGCGCGCCAAATGGCATATGAGACGATCATTGTCGAAATCGAAGATCACATTGCTCTGATAAGACTGAACCGGCCCGAGGCGCTGAATGCGCTGAATTCGGCGCTTCTGGACGAGCTTCTGGATGCGCTGGATGCGGCGGAAAAGAATGACAAGGTGCGCGTCGTCGTCCTGACCGGATCGGACAAGGCCTTTGCCGCCGGTGCCGATATTAAAGAGATGTCGACCAAAAGCTTTGTCGATGTCTTTACCGAAAATCTGTTCGGAACCGAGGCGGATCAATTCCTGACATATCGCAAGCCGATCATCGCCGCCGTTGCCGGCTATGCCCTGGGCGGCGGGTGCGAGCTTGCCATGATGTGCGATTTCATCATTGCCGCGGATAACGCCAAATTTGGTCAGCCCGAGATCAACCTTGGCGTTGTTGCCGGACTTGGCGGAACCCAGCGGCTGACGCGGTTTGTCGGCAAGTCCAAATCGATGGACATGCATCTGACCGGGCGCTTCATGGATGCCCAGGAGGCCGAGCGGTCGGGGCTGGTGAGCCGCGTGGTGCCGCTGGCCAAGCTGATGGATGAGGCGATGGCAACAGCCGAGAAAATCGCCCAGAAATCCGCGCTGACAACTATGGCGGTGAAAGAGGCCGTCAATCGCTCGTATGAGATGACGCTGCGCGAGGGGCTGCTGTTTGAGCGGCGGCTGTTCCAATCGCTTTTTGCCACCGAAGACCAGTCCGAGGGGATGACGGCCTTTCTGGAAAAGCGCGAAGCGCAGTTCCGCGACAAATAACGCAAAAAATTGCGCTGGGGGCCGTTGACTCGGATCACCAAGCCGCCTAGAAGCCGCACTTCAGATTGATTGACCCAAGAGCGGGACCCGAAGACATGGCTAATTCGCCCCAAGCTAAAAAGCGCGCCCGTCAGGCCGAGCGCCGGACCGAAGTGAACAAGGCGCGCCGTTCACGTATCCGCACCTTCCTGCGCCGCGTGGAAGAGGCTATCGCCTCGGGTAACAAGGACGACGCAGCAACTGCACTCAAGACCGCACAGCCGGAATTGATGCGCGGCGTTACCAAGGGTGTGTTGCACAAAAACACTGCTTCCCGGAAAATGTCGCGCCTTGCGGCTCGGGTAAAAGCAATCGGCTAAGCCGATCTCAGCGACCTATGAAAGAGCGCGCCCGGTGGCGCGCTTTTTTTCGTTTTGAGCTAAGCGAGCCGAAAGAAAACCAATTTTCCAAGGGCCCGAGATTCGTTTCCACAAAGCTTAGAGTCAAGTTCGAAGATAAGTTGCGCGACCTCCAAAGCGCTTGCTAGCTTGGTCCTGCGATTCACATTGTCTGGGGGGACATGCGAAAAGATTGACGGCAAGCTTGGCGGCTTGGGTGCTATTCCAAAACTGCCAGGGCGGGTGCTTTATTGGGTGCCAACCGTCGGTTTTTTTGGGTTTTGGCAGACCGGGAACCACCCAGTGGTTTGCGGGCGCCAAAGCTTGGGGCTGCGGCGCCGGTTTGCCGGTTGACTGTGCCCTAGGATGTCCAGAGACCTGTCAGATTGGTGGCGCCCCGCTGTGGGCCTTTGGCCTTATCCGAGGGTGTTATCTGTTGGTTGATGTGTGCTTTCAAACCCCTGTGGCCCGGTTTTCCGGGTCGGGGTCGGAGGCCGCGTCAGTACAGTGTTTTTTTGTGAGTTGAACGAAGATGGGTCGCCGCAAGGCGTGTCCGAATAGAAGATGCGCAACGACGCAAGAAGAATGGATCTGGGATAGATGACGCACGACACTTGGGGACGCGTTCAGTCGGGGTTACAGAAAACGGTCGGCAAGAATAATTACTCTAACTGGATTGAACCGCTGGAATTCTCAGGGCTGCGCGATGGGGTTGCGACGTTTCTGGTTCCGACGAATTTCATGGGAAACTGGGTGTCGCAAAACTTTGGCGACCAGATCAAACAGCACCTGACAAACGCCGGCGCCAATGTGGCGCGGATCGAGTTTTCGGTCCCCAAGGCCGGTAGCCGCCCCAAGCTACAGAGCAAACCGTCGCCGGAAGCCGAACCTGCCGATACCGCCGAGGCGACAACCGGTGATCTGGGCGGGGTGCCGGGCGCCCCGCTTGATCCGCGCTTCACCTTCGACAGCTTTGTTGTCGGCAAACCGAACGAGCTTGCCCATGCCGCCGCCCGCCGGGTCGGCGAAGGCGGGCCGGTAACCTTCAACCCGCTGTTTCTTTATGGCGGGGTCGGGCTGGGCAAGACCCACCTGATGCATGCCATCGCCTGGGAACTCCACCGCCAAAGCCCGGAACTGAACGTTGTGTATCTGTCCGCCGAGCAGTTCATGTATCGCTTCGTTCAGGCCTTGCGGGATCGTAAGATCATGGATTTCAAAGAGCTTTTCCGCTCGGTCGATGTTCTGATGGTTGACGATGTCCAATTCATCGCCGGCAAGGGCAGCACTCAGGAAGAGTTTTTTCATACCTTCAACGCGCTCGTCGATCAGAACAAACAGATCATCATTTCCGCCGATCGCGCCCCCGGCGAGATCGAGAACCTTGAGGAACGTATCGCCTCGCGGTTGTCATGCGGTCTGGTGGTTGATCTGCATCCCACCGATTACGAGCTGCGCCTTGGCATCCTTCAGCAGAAGGTCGATCAGTACCGCAAGCAATACCGCGATCTGGAACTGGCGCCGGGCGTTCTGGAGTTTCTGGCGCATCGCATTTCGACCAATGTTCGGGTATTGGAGGGTGCGCTGACCCGGCTTTTTGCCTTTGCCTCATTGGTTGGCCGCGAAATCACCCTTGAGCTGACTCAGGATTGTCTGGCCGATATTCTGCGCGCCTCGGATCGCAAGATCACGGTCGAGGAAATTCAACGCCGCGTCAGCGAGCATTACAATATTCGCCTGTCGGAAATGATCGGCCCCAAGCGGGTGCGCACGATCGCCCGTCCGCGCCAGATCGCAATGTATCTGGCCAAGCATCTGACCTCGCGGTCATTGCCTGAAATCGGGAGGCGTTTTGGCGGGCGCGATCATACGACCGTCATGCATGGGGTGCGCCGCATCGAAGAGCTTAAAACGGTTGATAATCAGATCGCCGAAGACCTGGAGCTTTTGCGCCGCAGCCTTGAGGCATAATGCGGCAAAAGGGCCTGCGGGCTTGACGACCCCTTAAAACCTTTAGACAGTTCAAAAAACACTTGAGCCGGGCGGTGAATGGGATACGTTCATCGCCCCGGTGTTCATGGGAGCGAAGGTATGAAGATCAGCATCGAACGGGCCGTCCTGCTAAAGGCCGTCGGTCAGGCACAATCGGTGGTCGAGCGGCGCAACACCATTCCAATTCTGGCCAATGTGCTGATCGAGGCAGACCAGAGCGCCGTCAGTTTCCGGGCGACCGATCTGGATATCGAGGTGGTCGACAAGGCGGTCGCACAGGTCGTGCGCCCCGGTGCCACCACGGTCTCGGCCGTTATGCTGCATGAGATTGTCCGCAAGCTTCCCGATGGGGCGCTGGTCACGCTGAGCGACGACGGCACGCAGGGGCGTCTGACGGTTGAGGCGGGGCGGTCGAATTTTTCGCTGGCCACCCTGCCCAAGGAAGATTTTCCGGTGATGGCATCCTCCGAATATACCGCGAATTTCTCGGCCCCTGCGCCGGTTTTGCGCCGGCTTTTCGACAAGTCGAAATTCGCGATCTCGACCGAAGAGACGCGCTATTACCTCAATGGCGTCTACATGCATGTCGCCGAAGGCGACGGCGGGCGCAAATTGCGCTGTGTGGCGACCGATGGTCACCGTCTGGCGCGTATCGACGCGGATCTGCCGGAAGGCGCGGATAATATGCCCGGCGTCATCGTTCCGCGCAAAACAGTTGCCGAGCTGCGCAAGCTTCTGGACAATGACGACGCCTCGATCGCAGTATCGGTTTCTGAAACCAAGGTCCGTTTCGCCACGCCCGAAATCACCCTGACCTCCAAGGTGATCGACGGCACTTTCCCCGATTACACGCGGGTTATTCCGGCGGGCAATACCCGTAAAATGGAAGTGGATGCGGCTGACTTTGCCCAAGCGGTCGACCGTGTGGCCACCGTGTCGTCAGAGCGCTCGCGCGCGGTCAAGCTTCAGCTGGATGAAGACCGGCTGATCCTGTCGGTCAATGCGCCCGACAGCGGCGCAGCCGAAGAAGAGCTCGCCGTAGCCTATGGCGACGAAAAGCTGGAGATCGGGTTCAACGCCAAATACCTTCTGGAGATCGCCAGCCAGGTCGACCGCGAGAATGCTGTGTTCCTGTTCAACTCGTCCGGGGACCCGACATTGATGCGCGAAGGTAACGACGAATCCGCGATCTATGTCGTCATGCCGATGCGTGTTTAAGCTGCCGCCTCCGGCGGGAGTATTTGTGCAAAGAAGAAGGAGAGGGGCATGCCTGTCATCACCGGGCTGACCCTGTCGCATTTCCGGTCGCACAAGCTTCTGCGGCTGACGCCCGATGGGCGGCCATTGGCAATCTTTGGCCCCAATGGTGCGGGCAAGACCAATATCCTTGAGGCGGTATCGCTATTGTCGCCCGGTCGCGGGCTGCGCCGGGCGGCGAGCGATGAGCTGTCGCGCAAGCCAGAGGGGCTGGGTTGGAAAATCGCGGCCACGCTTGAAGGTGCGGGCGGCTTACAGGAGGTCGAAACCGGGGCCGAGGCGGGCGCGGCGCGGCAGGTCAGGATCGATGGAAAGAGCAGCACGCAGGTAGCGCTGGGCCGGGTTGCGGCGGTGCTGTGGCTGGTGCCGTCGATGGATCGGCTTTGGCTGGAGGGGGCCGAGGGGCGGCGCCGGTTTCTGGACCGCATGACGCTGAGCTTTGAGCCGGGCCATGCCGAGGCGGTTCTGGATTACGAAAAGGCGATGCGCGAGCGTAACCGGCTTTTGAAGGACCAGCTGAGCGATGAGGCGTGGTACCGGGCGCTGGAAGACCGGATGGCCATATCAGGCGCGATCATAGAGGCCAACCGCGAGGCTGCGCTGGAGCGTATCGCAGTGGCGCAGGCGGGCGCGCGGACATCGTTTCCCATTGCCGATCTTGAGGTGGATGCTGGGCTGGGGCAGGAGGGGTTGCGCGCGGCCTTTGCTGCCGGGCGGCGGCGCGACATGCAGGCCGGCCGCACCCTGATCGGGCCGCATAGGGCCGATCTGCACGCGACATTCGCGGCCAAGGGGATGCCGGCAAGGCAATGTTCAACCGGTGAGCAGAAGGCGCTGCTGATTTCGGTGATATTGGCCAATTCGCGCGCTTTGAACGAGGATCGTGGGGCGCCGCCATTGTTGTTGCTCGACGAGGTCGCAGCCCATCTGGACGCAGCGCGCCGGGCGGCGCTTTACGAAGAGATCACCGCGCTGAAGGCGCAGGCGTGGATGACCGGAACAGGGATTGAACTGTTTGAGGATTTACGGGATCGTGCGGCCTTGGTGAAGGTGACCGAGACCGGCGGGGTGTCGGACGTCGAAATATGCTGACAATCAGAGGCGGCGCCGGGGTTTGCTTTGCCGGGGCGGCAGTAAGAAAGTTCTACAATGACGTTAAGTCCTTTTGACCTGGCGCTTTACGCCGGTGCGCTGTTTATCCTTTTCATGACGCCCGGGCCGGTGTGGGTCGCGCTTTTGGCGCGCTCTTTGTCCGGCGGTTTTGGCGCAGCCTGGCCGTTGGCGCTTGGGGTGGTCGTCGGTGATGTGATCTGGCCGCTGGTGGCGATCCTTGGCGTAGCCTGGGTGGTGTCTGAGGTTTCAGGGCTGATGACGATCCTGCGCTATGTCGCGGCGGCGATATTTCTGGTGATGGGGATTCAGCTTTTGCGTCGGCGCGATTGGGACCTTTCATCGCAAAGCCGCCTGACGCGCCCGGGCAAATGGGCCGGCTTTGCTGCCGGGGTTGCGGTTATTCTGGCCAACCCCAAGGCGATCCTTTTCTACATGGGGGTCCTGCCCGGGTTTTTCGATCTGCGCCATGTCACTGGCTGGGATATCCTGATGATTTGCCTTTTGTCCTTCAGCGTCCCGCTTTTGGGCAATTTGATTTTTGCCGGGTTCATCGGAAAAATGCGGGGCGTTCTGCGAAGCCCCGAGGCCCTGAGGCGGATCGGCATGATTTCGGGCGGGCTGTTGATTTTTGTGGCTGCTGTCATCGCTCTTGGATAGGCCGCGCGCGCCGGCGCCCTGTCGTTTTGCGCGATCTTCCCAAAGGTCTGGCACCGCGCGCAGATGGGCACAAAATCTGGCGTGTTCGGCGTGACATTCCCTGCCAAAACCCATATATTTTGGGCCAAAGAGCAAAAAGGCCTCAGATGACTGACAACACCCAGAGCGCACAGGGCTATGGCGCGGATTCCATCAAAGTTCTCAAGGGTTTGGAGGCCGTTCGCAAGCGACCCGGAATGTATATCGGCGATACCGATGACGGCAGCGGCCTGCACCATATGGTCTATGAGGTCGTCGACAACGGTATTGACGAGGCTTTGGCAGGTCACGCAGACGCGGTGAGCGTCAAAATCCATGCCGACAGCAGCGTTTCCGTCAGCGACAACGGTCGCGGTATTCCAGTGGGTATTCACGAGGAAGAGGGCGTCTCGGCGGCCGAGGTCATCATGACGCAGCTGCACGCAGGCGGTAAATTCGACCAGAACTCCTATAAGGTGTCGGGCGGTTTGCACGGTGTGGGCGTTTCGGTGGTCAACGCCCTGTCCGATTGGCTTGAGTTGCGGATCTGGCGCGATGGCAAGGAACATGTCGCGCGTTTTGAACATGGCGATACGGTCGAGCATCTGAAGGTTGTGGGCGACGCAGAAGGCCGCAAAGGCACCGAGGTTCGGTTTCTCGCCTCGCTCGATACCTTCTCGAACCGCGAGTTCAGCTTTAAAACGCTCGAAAACCGGCTGCGCGAGCTGGCGTTTCTGAATTCCGGCGTGCGCATCATTCTGGAGGATGAGCGCCCGGCAGAGCCTTTGCGCAGTGAGCTTTATTATGACGGCGGCGTGCGTGAGTTTGTCAAATATCTGGATCGGTCAAAGTCCGGAATGCTGGAAGAGCCGATTTTCATGACTGGTCAGCGCGACGGTATCAGCGTCGAAGTGGCCATGTGGTGGAACGACAGCTATCATGAAACGGTTCTGCCCTTTACCAACAACATCCCCCAGCGCGATGGCGGTACCCATCTGGCGGGCTTTCGCGGTGCGCTGACCCGGACGATCAACAACTATTCCCAGACCAGCGGCATCGCCAAAAAGGAAAAGGTCAACTTTACCGGCGATGACGCGCGCGAGGGGCTGACTTGTGTCCTCAGTGTTAAGGTGCCCGACCCCAAGTTCAGCTCGCAAACCAAGGACAAGCTTGTCTCGTCCGAGGTGCGCCCAGCGGTTGAGGGGCTGGTGAACGAAAAGCTGTCCGAGTGGTTTGAAGAGCATCCCAATGAGGCGCGCCAGATCGTATCGAAGATCATCGAAGCTGCGGTCGCGCGCGAAGCGGCGCGAAAGGCGCGGGATCTGACGCGCCGGAAGACGGCGATGGATGTGGCGTCTCTGCCCGGCAAACTGGCCGATTGTCAGGAGAAGGATCCCGCCCTGTCCGAAGTGTTTCTGGTCGAGGGTGACAGCGCCGGCGGTTCGGCCAAGCAGGGCCGCAGCCGGAACAATCAGGCGGTTCTTCCCCTGCGCGGCAAGATCCTGAACGTGGAGCGCGCGCGCTTTGACCGGATGCTGTCCAGTCAGGAGATCGGAACGCTGATCACCGCACTTGGCACGGGCATCGGCCGCGACGAGTTCAACATCGACAAGCTGCGCTACCACAAGATCGTCATCATGACCGATGCCGATGTCGATGGCGCCCATATCCGTACCCTGCTTCTGACCTTCTTTTTCCGGCAGATGCCCGAGATTATCACCGGCGGATATCTCTATATCGCGCAGCCACCGCTTTATAAGGTCGCGCGCGGCAAATCCGAGGTTTACCTCAAGGATCAGGCGGCGCTTGACGACTATCTGATCCAGATGGGTACCGATGGCGCGGTTCTGCGCATGCCCAGCGGTGAAGAAATAGCTGGCGCCGATCTGGCGCGGGTTGTTGAAGGGGCCCGGAACTTCCGCCGTATTCTGGATGCTTTTCCCACGCATTACCCGCGCCGGATCCTTGAACAGGCCGCGATTGCCGGTGCCTTCGATCCGGGGCGGGCGGATAATGATCTGCAGAAGGTCGCGGATGATGTGGCCAAACGGCTTGATCTGGTCGCGGTCGAATACGAGCGCGGCTGGCAGGGGCGGATCACGCAGGATCACGGTATCCGGCTGACGCGGGTTCTGCGCGGCGTGGAAGAGATCAGGACGCTTGACGGCGCTATCCTGCGCTCGGGCGAGGCGCGCCGACTGGCAGAGGTGTCGTCCGATACCCGCGACGTATATGTTGAGCCGGCGCATCTGTCGCGCAAGGATCGCGACATTCTGGTGCATGGTCCGACCGAGCTTTTGAACGCGATTCTGGAAGAGGGGGCCAAGGGTCTGTCGCTGCAGCGCTACAAAGGCCTGGGCGAGATGAACCCAGATCAGCTGTGGGAGACAACTCTGGACCCCGAGGCGCGCACGCTGCTTCAGGTCAAGATCGACGATCTGGCCGAGGCTGACGACATATTCACCAAGCTGATGGGCGATGTGGTCGAGCCGCGCCGCGAGTTCATTCAGAATAACGCGCTGAGCGTGGAAAACCTGGATTTCTGAAACCCGGGCGGGTGCAGCGACACGTTGCAGCCGTCAGCGCATTTGCTTCTGACGTTCGCGAAAGCGGGCCTTGTCGGCCTCTGTCGTTTCGCTGAAACAGTGATGACAGCTGACGCCGGCCTCAAATTCCGGGCGGTTTTTGTCTTCGGGGTTCAGCGGGCGGCGGCAGCCATAGCACAGGATATGTGGCCCCTCGGCCAGCCCGTGCCCGACCGAGACGCGCTTGTCGAAGACAAAGCAGTCTCCCTGCCACTTGCTGTCGCCCTGCGTGACCTCTTCGAGGTATTTCAGGATGCCGCCTTCAAGGTGATAAACCTCTTCCACGCCTTCGCCCAAAAGGTAATTGGTGGATTTTTCACAGCGGATACCGCCGGTACAGAACATCGCGATACGCTTGTTGTGAAACCGGTCCTTGTTGGCCTGCCACCATGCGGGAAACTCACCAAAACTGCGGGTCTGGGGGTCGATCGCGCCTTCAAACGTGCCAATCGCCACTTCGTAATCGTTCCGCGTGTCGATGACGGCGACATCGGGGCTGTTGATCAGATCGTTCCAGTCGCGCGGCGCCACGTAATGGCCGGTTCCCGCCGTCGGATCGACCTGCGGCTGGCCCATCGTGACGATCTCTTTTTTCAGCCGCACTTTCATACGCCTGAAAGGGTTCTCGCTGGCGCCGCTTTCTTTCCAGATCAGATCAGCGCAACCCGGAAGCGCGCGAAGCGCGGCCAGAACCGCGTCGATCCCGGCGCGCGTGCCAGCGATCGTACCGTTGATCCCCTCATGCGCAACCAGAAGCGTTCCGGTCGTTTGCGCGCGCTGCGCGACATCGCGCAGGCGCGCGACAATCGCGGCCGGATCATCGAACGGCGTGAATTTATAGAGCGCGGCAACCGTAAACATGGCAGCGATTTAGGCCTTTGGCCGGCTTGCCGCAAGGTGCTTTGGGGTGCTAGTGCGGATCAAAAGGAGTGCGCCGCATGACCAATGCCCTGATCGTGATCGATGTCCAGAACGACTTTTGCCCCGGCGGCGCGCTTGCCGTGAGCGGCGGTGATGAGGTCGTGGCGCCCATTAACGCGATGTTTGGTGATTTCGACGTCACGGTTCTGACGCAGGATTGGCACCCGGCGGGGCATTCGTCTTTTGCATCCTCGCACCCCGGAAAATCGCCGTTCGATATGGCCGAGATGCCCTATGGCCCTCAGGTCCTGTGGCCCGATCACTGTGTCCAGACCAGCGAGGGGGCCGAATTTCACCCCGCTCTGCAAACCGGCCCGGCAGATATGATCCTGCGCAAAGGCTTCAACCCGGCGGTCGACAGTTATTCGGCGTTTTTTGAAAATGACCATGAAACCGCCACCGGGCTGGAGGGGTATCTTCGCACGCGCGGGGCGCTACAGCTTACAATCGTTGGCCTGGCCACCGATTATTGCGTCGCCTACTCGGCATTGGATGCCGCGAAACTGGGTTTTGAGGTCACCGTCGATCTTGCCGCCTGCCGGGCGATTGATCTGGACGGATCGCTGGCCAAAGCGCTAACCGGGATGAAGGCCGCCGGCATCACCCTCAGGGGCTAGTGCGGATCATTTCTGTCGGTTATCAACGCAGTTGGAAAATACGGAGGCCGCCATGGTCGACATTGCCACGCGCGTCTGGAACCACAAATGGAAGATCGACCCGATCGTCCGGTCTCTGATCGATACTGATTTCTATAAGCTGCTGATGTGTCAGTCGGTCTATCGCAACAAGCCCGATACGCAAGTCACCTTTAGCCTGATCAACCGAAGCGCCGAAATCCGCCTTGCCGATCTGATCGACGAGGGCGAACTGCGCGAGCAGTTGGATCACATCCGCTCACTCAGCCTCAGCCGGGGCGAAAGCACATGGCTGCGTGGCAACACCTTTTATGGCAAGCGCCAGATGTTCAGACCGGACTTTATGGAGTGGTTCGAAAACCTGCGCCTGCCACCCTATCACCTGCAAAAGCGCGACGGTCAGTACGAACTGACGTTCGAGGGCGCATGGCCCGAAGTGATGCTGTGGGAAATCCCCGCGCTGGCCGTTCTGATGGAGCTGCGCTCGCGCGCGGTGCTGCGCGATCTTGGCCGGTTCGAGCTACAGGTGCTTTATGCCCGCGCGATGACCCGCGTCTGGGAAAAGGTCGAACAGCTGCGCGATCTTGAAAAGCTTCGGCTGGCCGATTTCGGCACTCGCCGCCGCCATTCCTTTCTTTGGCAGGACTGGTGTGTTCAGGCGATGATGGAAGGTTTGGGCGAGAAATTTGTCGGCACCTCAAACTGCCTTATCGCCAAGAACCGCGAGGTCGAGGCGATTGGCACCAACGCGCATGAATTGCCCATGGTTTATTCGGCGCTGGCCGAAACCGACGAAGAGCTTCGGCGCGCACCGTACGAGGTTCTGGCTGATTGGCATGAAGAGCATGACGGAAATCTGCGCATCATCCTGCCCGACACCTACGGCACAGAAGGGTTCCTGAAACATGCGCCTGACTGGCTGGCCGGCTGGACCGGGATCCGCATCGATTCGGGCGATCCCGCCGAGGGCGCCGAAACGGCGATCCGCTGGTGGAAGGAACGCGGTGAGGATCCTTCGGAAAAGCTGGTGATCTTTTCGGACGGGCTTGATGTGGAAAAAGTGCGCGAGCTGCATAATCAGTTTGTGGGCCGCGTGCGCGTCAGCTTTGGCTGGGGCACGCTTTTGACCAATGACTTCCGTGGGCTGGTCGATGGTCAGGCTTTGGCGCCGTTTTCTTTGGTGTGCAAGGCGGTGTCGGCCAACGGGCGCCCGACGGTCAAACTGTCGGATAATCCCAACAAGGCGATGGGTCCCGCGGATGAGATCGAGCGTTATAAAAGGGTGTTTGACGTAGGCCAGCAGACCGCGCTTGAGGTTGTGGTCTGAAAGAGGCCGCGCCGCGTGCATTTGCGCCGGGTCAGTCTTCGGGGTCGATCCGGCCGCGCAGGTTCTTGACCTCACCACGGATCTTTTTCGCCTTCAGCCGCCGTTTTTTTGACCCCAGCGTCGGGCGTGTGGCAACGCGCCGTTTGGGCGCGGTCAGCGCCTTTTGGATCAACTCGGTCAGCCGCTCGCGGGCGATCTCGCGGTTGCGCGCCTGAGACCGGGTTTCTTCGGCGCGGATGATCACGGCGCCGTCGGCGGTCCACCTGCGCCCGGCAAGGCGCTTCAGCCGGGTTTTGACCGGCCCGGGCAGATGCGGAGAGCGTGCCGCCTCGAAACGAAGCTCAACCGCCGTGGAAACCTTGTTCACATTCTGCCCGCCGGGTCCCGAAGCGCGGGTGAAACTTTCACTCAGCTCCCAGTCTTCGATCTGTATGGTGTCGCTAATCCAAAGCATCGCGCGTCGGTATTTCCTGCGGTTTATAAGAGAAAGGGCCGCCAGTTTGGCGACCCTTCCGAGATCTAAGAAGATGGGCCAGTTAGGTTGCCCAATCAGGATTTATTGCGCTTTAGGGGCTGCCCTAAAGGAATGTCCTCCTGACTGTCCTGACACCTCTCTCCACTATCACTCTGGACACTGGCCACCTCCTTTCGTTTGTTTCTGTTACTTGAAGGTTGCCACAGATTTTGTGTTTGTCAAAGAAAAAGACACAAGTTGAAGGAAATGTTAGAGGCGGTGCCTTTTCTGCAGGCACAGCGCGGCACCCTGCGATCACTCGGTCACGCGATATTCGACCAGCTCAGTGCGCTGAAATACATTAAAGTTGTCGTCCGACACCATCGTCAGCCTTATGGCGCCGCTTCGATCGCGCCAGACCGATATCCCCTCAAGATTATCGTGTCGCCCGATATGCGTTTCCAGCAAGGTTTCTTCCGAGGCGATAGCATTGTTTTTCAGGGTGAACCGCCTGACCCGCGTGCTAAAGCCCAGAATGCCCGAGAAGTTCCGCTCAAGCAGGTAAAGCTTGCCGTCGGGTCCGAAATCGGCACCGGTCGGCAGATAGGGTTCTTTGCGCGGAATGGAAAACGGCTGGCTCCATTTCTTGCCGTCGAACCGGTAGACCGGAAAAGGCCGGTCGATCTTGCCCGAACGCTCTGGCAAGGTGTAAAGCCGCCCGCGCCGGTCGATGGCCAGCGCCTCGAGCGAAGAGTTGTTCTGCATCTTCTTGAAGTCGGGGTGCGTGGGCAGTTTTGTCGCCTTGGAGGACGGGCTGGAATAGCTCCAGACGCGGTGAATACCCTCGAACGAGATGAAAATCCTGCCGTTCGGTGCGATGGCCAACCCTTCGGAATCTGTCTGAAACCGGGTCAGCGGCACACCCTTGTCGTTCAGGATCTTCTGACCCTTCAGATTGGTCATGCCGGTGATCTTGTCACCCTTGCGCGTCAGATCTGCGGTCCAGATCGTGCCGCGGTCCGATATCACCGTCAGAGAGTTACCGTCAGGCGCCAGTGTCAGGCCGGAAAATCCGCCAAATGCGTCGTCCTTATACGACCAGCTATAGCTGCCGATCAGCGTGGCCTTCTGGCTGTTTTCGGTGAAGGCCGGAATACCGACCGCGGCGACAGCGCCAAGGATCAGCGCGACAATAATACGTTTCGGCATTGCTTGGGCAAATCTGTAAGGACAAGGTCACGGCGTTTTTTGGATGGCTTTCTGTTGGGATCGGGGGGCGGCGGGTTCAGAATATCATCCACCCATTTCTGTGCAGCGGCGCAGCCATCGCCGGGTGGCGGCGGCGCCTGATCGACACAGCCCCGGCTTCCCTCAGGGCATTTCAGGCGCACATGAAAATGATAATAATGCCCCCACCAAGGGCGCACCTTGCGCAGCCAGCTGCGGTCGCCCTTTTCGTCATTGCACATTTTCACCTTGGCACCGGGAAAGATGAATATCCGCTCAACACGTTTGTCCTGCGCCGCGGCTTTCACAAGCTCGTGCTGGGCCCGGGTCCAGTTGGAATTGGTATAGGCCCCCTTGGCGCGGCGCATCGAGATGGCCGAGAATTTTTCGCGCTGGGCCTGCGTCATGCGCAGGTTCTTGCCCGGCCGCAGCCAGATATCCGCATCCAGCCCGATCTGGTGAGAGCGATGCCCCGTGAGCATCGGACCGCCCCGCGGCTGAGACATATCACCCACATAAATCCCGTTCCACCCCCGTATACGCGCCGCCTTGCGGCTGAGGTCCTGAATGAAATCGATCAGCTCGGGGTGGCCCCAGTTGCGGTTGCGTGACAGGCGCATGGCTTGCCATGTCGACCCGGTGCCGGGCAGGGCTTGCGCCCCCGCGATACAGCCCTTGGCATAGCTTCCCAGCGCTGCCGGCGATTGCCGCGAGGCGCCGGACTGATGACCGAAAAGAACCTTCGCCGGAGACTGGGCATGCCCGGCCTGGCCGAAGGCGCCCAGTGCGGCGATGATCAGGGCGCAGGTAGCGGTGAGGCGGACCATTCTTGGTTATCTCCTTCTGCTCGCACCCAGCGTAGCAAATAAAGTGAGATAAGAAAAAGGAAGATAAGCGGGATAATGCCCAACCTCGGCGATTGCAAAAGCCAGGTGAAAAACCCGATCAGCGCAGGGGCCAGAAAGGCGGTGGCTTTGCCCGAAAGCGCAAACAGGCCAAAAGCCTCGGTCGGGCGCTCGGGGTGGGTGTGCCGCACCATCATGCTGCGCGAGGCGGCATAAAGCGCCCCGCCCGCCCCGCCGATGGCTGCGCCGCAAATGTAAAAGACGATATCGGGCAGGGACGAACCGGCGGGCAGGGCGATGCCCATGATCTGTTCGCGGGTCATACTGACGATGATCGTGCAGACGGCGATCAGCACAAGGATATTGGTGACGATCACAGGTTTGGGGCCAAAGCGGCTGTCGAAAATGCCGCCGATCATGGTGGCCACAGCCGCGGTGATGGCGCCGATGATCCCGAATATGGCGATAGACATCAGCGACCAGTCCAGCACCAGAACCGCATAGACCCCCCCAAAGGCGTAAAGCGCGTTCAGGCTGTCGCGATAGAACATTGACGAGGTCAGAAAGGAAAAAAGACTGGGCCGTTTTGTGACCGCGACCAGTGATGCCTTGAGATCACGCAAGGCCTGCGGCACGCCGCCCTGGCGGTTTGGCACGGGCTTTTCGCGAACCCACATGAAATAGGGGATCATGAAGATAACAAACCAGATCGCAATGAAAGGGCCGACCGCCCGGGTTCCTTCGCGCGCCGCGCCATCCAGCCCGAAAGGCGGGGAAAGACCGATCAGCGTTTTACCCCCAGATGCTTCGAAAAAGAACAAGAGCATGATGAACAGCGACAACACCCCGCCCCAATAGCCAAGCGAGGCACCGTTCCCCGAAATGCGACCGATCTCTTCCTTGCTGCCCAGACTGGGCAGGATCGCATTGGTAAAGATCAGCGCGAATTCAGCGGCGATAAAGCCAATCGAAAAGGCGATCAGCGAAAACCATAGCGCCGAGCCGTTGGGCACCATGTACCAAAGGCTCCAGCTTGCCACGACATAGACGACCGAAAACCCCACCAGCCAGGGCATCCGCCGCCCCGTGCTGTCGGCATAGGCGCCCAGAACCGGGCCGGCGAAGGCGATGAAAAGGCCGGCGGCCGTCTGCCCGATCGACCAGATTGATTGCGCCTGCGCCTTGGCGGCCACATCGCTCATCCCTTGCGAAAGGAAAAGGTTTTTGGCGACATCGGCAAAATACGGGCCGAAGATAAACGTCAGTCCCAGAGTGTAAAACGGCTGCGTCGCCCAATCAAAGGCCATCCAGCCCCAGATACGCTTGTGGTTGCCAATCATGTCGTCCCCCGTTTTGGCACGATAAGACAGGCAAAGCCGCGACGGCGCAATCCTTCTTAGGCCGCTGTCGACCGGTTACGCTGCGGGATTGGCTGAATTTCTGATGCCGGCCGCGGGGCGTCGGTTTCTTGCATGGGCGGCCACGGGCGCATGTTTTCCGCCGCGCTCCAGGCGACGATCCATGCGGGCAGTTGTGGCTGCGGGCCGTCAAAACCCATAGCCTCAAGAACGCGCGGGGCGGGCACGATGCCGTTCCGGTCGGTTGCCGCAACACGGTAAAGCGCGTGCGAGGTGCATTCGCCCTTCCGCCACATGCTTTGTTCGATATAGGCGAAACGATTGTCCCATCCCGCAAGGCGCGAGCGCATCTCGACCCGCTGAAAGGGCCGGACGCGCCGGCGATAGCGCACCGAAGAGCCGGCCACCGTCAGGCCCCAGCGGTTTTCGCGCAAAGCCGCCAGAAGACCGGTGCGCCGGGCCAGCGGGATACGGCCCAGATCGAACAGCGTCAGGGTGCGGCCGTTGTTCAGCTCCATCCAGAAATCGATGTCCTGAGGCCAGCATATATGATGCGAGATATGCTCGCCGAAAAGCGGCAGTGCGGGGGCGTTCCGGAATTTCCAGAATTCCTTAAAGAGTCGGATATATGGGTACATGGCGGTCAGTTGGACCTTTGCCGCGGTGGCGTCAAGAGCGACCTCGCTTCTTGCACCGATACGCGTTCGCGCTTAGGTCTTTGTCTGACCCATAACGGAGATAAAACATGCTGGCTATCTATGGACCGATCATCCTGATCCTGAACGTCATTTTCTTTTTGATGATTGTCCATATCATCATGTCCTGGCTGATCAATTTTCAGGTACTGAACATGCATCAGCCGCTGGTCGGTCAACTGTGGCTGGGCCTTAACCGGCTGCTGGAACCTGTCTATGGGCCGATACGGAATGTTCTGCCCGATACCCGGCCTCTGGATCTGGCGCCGCTGGTTGCGTTCATCATCGTTATTTCGCTGCGCGATTTCATCGTTCCCACGATTTTCGGGCTGCGCTGACACGCGCGGCCTTGTTCCGCTAAACGCGCTGTGGGATGTTCGGGCAAAACCGAGCAGCGAAAGACAGATCCCACCCGATGAGCGCGACGCAGGAACTTTTATCATCCGTCTTCGGGTTTTCATCGTTTCGGCCGGGTCAGCAGGAAATCGTCGAGGCCGTCAGCGCCGGTGAAAGCGTTCTGGCCATCATGCCGACCGGTGGCGGCAAGTCGCTGTGTTATCAGCTTCCGGCGCTTTGTCGCGAAGGGGTCACCGTTGTCATCTCACCGCTCATCGCGCTGATGCGCGATCAGGTGCGCGGCCTTCGCGAGGCCGGTGTCGAGGCTGGCGCGTTGACCTCGGGCAATACCGAAGAAGAAACCGACGCGGTGTTCAGCGCGCTTGATCAGGGCCGCCTGCGGCTACTCTATATGGCGCCTGAACGGCTTGCCTCGGGCGGCACGCTCAGCCTTTTGCGCCGCATCGGAACCGGCCTGATCGCTGTGGATGAGGCGCATTGCGTCAGCCAGTGGGGCCATGATTTTCGCCCTGACTATCTGCGCATTGGTGAGCTGCGCAAAGCGCTGAATGTGCCCCTTGCCGCCTTTACCGCGACCGCCGATGCCGAAACCCGGCAAGAGATCGTAACGCGACTGTTTGATGGCGCCGCGCCGCGCGTCTTTCTGCATGGCTTTGACCGGCCCAACATCCATCTGGCGTTTCAGCCCAAGGATGGGCCGCGCCGCCAGATCCTTGAATTCGCCGCCGCCCGCCGGGGACAGTCGGGAATTGTCTATTGCGGCACGCGTGCCAAGACCGAAACCCTGTCCAAAGCCCTTGCCGACGAGGGCCACAGCGCCTGTCACTATCACGGCGGAATGGAGGCGGCAGACCGGCGCAGCGTTGAAGCCCGCTTTAACACCGAAGACGGGCTAATCGTTGTGGCGACCGTGGCCTTCGGCATGGGGGTCGACAAGCCCGATATCCGCTGGGTGGCGCATGCCGATCTGCCAAAATCGATCGAGGCCTATTATCAGGAGATCGGCCGCGCGGGCCGTGACGGCGCCCCGGCCGAAACCTTGACGCTTTTTGGCGCCGATGACATCCGTTACCGCCGCGCCCAGATCGACGAAAGCCCCGCCCCGCCAGAACGCCGCATGGCCGATCATGGGCGGCTGAATGCACTTTTGGGGCTGGCCGAGGCCCTGGAATGCCGGCGAAGGGCGCTTCTTGGCTATTTTGGCGAAACGCCCGAGGCATGTGGTAATTGCGATCTGTGCGATCGCCCGCCCGAAGTTTTTGACGCAACTCAGCCGGTGCGTATGGCCCTTTCGGCCATTCTCAGAACCGAGGAATATTTCGGCGCCGGCCACCTGATCGACATCCTGACCGGCAATGCCACCGAAAAGGTCATGGCCCGGCGACATGACGCCCTGCCGACCTTCGGTGTCGGGCGAGAGTTTGACCGCCGCCAGTGGCAGGTGATCTTTCGCCAGATGATGGGCCACGATCTGATCCGGCCCGACCCGTCGCGCCACGGGGCGCTCAGGATGACCCATGCCGCGCGGCCCATCCTGCGGGGCGAGGCCGAGATCGAGCTGCGCCGCGACACTCTGCGCAAGGCCCGTTCGGGGCCGCAGGTCAAGGCGCTGGTCAATGAAGAGGATGCGCCGCTTCTCTCTGCGCTCAAGGCCAAACGCCGTGCGCTGGCCGAGGTCGCCCGGGTTCCGGCCTATGTCATTTTCACCGACCGCACGCTGATCGAAATGGCCGAAAGCCGCCCTCAGAGCCTTGACCAGATGGCCGGGATCACCGGTGTCGGCGCCAAGAAGCTTGAGCGTTACGGCGACGGGTTTTTATCGGTCATCACCGGACAGGCCCCCGATCCGGCCCATCCTCTGCGGCGCAGGATGGCCGGCCGCAGCGAGGCGGCGGTCTATGACCGTCTTCTGGCGGTGCAGGCGGAACTGACCCATGGCGCAGATGGCGCGGGCAAGCCGATGAGCTGCCCCGCTTCGGTGCTGGCCAAGGTAGCCGCGCTCAGGAACGCCGATAAAACAAGCCTCGCCCGGATCCTCGGCGATCGCCGCAGCGAGAGGTTTGGCGACGCGTTTCTGGACGTTCTGAACGAAGCCTGAGATGACTGACACGGGCCGCCCAACCGAGCGAGGATAAAATGCTGATCGTAATCTCACCCGCCAAACGGCTTGACTGGCAAGAGCGGGACACACCCGCAACCCAGCCTGATTTCGTCAAAGAGGCTCATATCCTCGCCGGCCATGCCCGCGCTCTAAACCTTGGGCAGCTCAAGGTGCTGATGGGGCTTTCGGACGGGCTTGCGCGGCTGAACCGCGACCGGTTTGCCGACTTCCGGGCCGAGCCTGATGAGGCCGCAACCCGGCCCGCTGCGCTGGCCTTTGCCGGCGACACCTATCAGGGGCTTGAGGCGGCCAGCCTGGGGCGGGACGATCTGGAATGGGCGCAGCGGCATCTGCGTATTCTGTCGGGCCTTTATGGTCTGTTGCGCCCGCTGGACGCGATTCAGCCTTACCGGCTGGAAATGGGCAGCCGGCTCAAGACCCGCCGCGGCGCCACGCTTTATGAATTCTGGGGCGCAGAGATTGCCAAGGCGTTGAACGCGGCGGCGCAGGCCAGCGGCAGCGAGGTTCTGATCAACTGCGCCAGTCAGGAATATTTCGGCGCTGTCGACAAAACGGCGCTGAAGCTGCGCATCATAACTCCGCAATTTCTGGAGCGGCGCGGCGAAACGGCCAAAACGGTGAGCTTTTTTGCCAAAAAAGCCCGCGGGGCCATGGCCCGCTTTGTGATCGAAAACCGGGTGAGCCAGCATGAGGGGCTGAAGGACTTTGACACCGGCGGCTATCGGTTTGATCCCTCACTCAGCCAAGGCGACAACTGGGCCTTTGTGCGCCCCTACCCCGAAGGCGGCGCGGCCTGACCCGACTGACCGGGCGGAAACGCCTGCGGCGTTATTGCCATCCTCCCCCAAATTGCCTTTGGCAATTCCGGGGGGCCGCAGCCCTTTGGTAACCCTGCCGCCAAGCGGTCAGGCGATGTCAGCGGTTTCGGTGGTTTCGGCATGAAGCGGCAGGATGCCTGGCGGGGCATGCGCCTCGATCTGGAAAACGATATCTTTCTTTTTCAGTGGCTTGGTCAGGTAATGATCAAGACCATGCGACAGGATATCTTCGCGGTCGCCGGCCATGGCATGGGCCGTCATGGCGACGATCGGCGTTGCTGGAAGCGCCGCGTCGCTCTCAAACTGGCGGATCGCGACGGTGGCTTCTTTGCCGTCCATGCCGGGCATGGAGATATCCATGAACACCACATGCGGCCGGATTTCCCTGAACATTTCGACCGCCTGATGGCCATTGTCGGCCAATGTCAGATCAATCTGAAGATCCTTGACCATCTTGCGAAACACCAGCTGATTTGTCGGGTTATCCTCGGCCGCCAGAATGCGCATTTTCTGCGCCTCTTGCACCCGGGCGGCAGGTTGCTGCGCTGCGCCGGTGCCGGTGCCGGTGCCCGCGGGGGCGATCAGTTCCGCGCAGCGCAGGATGTCGCGGCGCAAAAACGGCTTGCGCAGCAGATGGTTACTCTCCTGCGGGGCGCGCGCCGTGGCCTCGGGGCTGTTGGTCATCAGAACCCGGGCCGCCGCCCCCGCAGCCCCGCTTAGCCCTGCCAGAACCTGCGCGCCGGGCGTTCCGTCTTCGTCATCGCCCGCAAAGATCAGATCATAGGCCCCTGCGCCCGGCTTTGGTGCGGCCCCGATCGATCCGGCGCAATCAGCCTCGATCCCCAGCGCGTGCAGCTGCCGCGCCAGAATGCTGCGGCTGATGCGTGATGCATCAACGATCAGCGCCCGGCCGCCGGCGCCGATGGCCGGAGGTTCCGTCTCGCCGGCCACCGCAAGCGAAAGCTGAACGCCAAACCGCGACCCTTCCCCTTCGGTGGATTGCACCCAGATCCTGCCCTGCATCAGCTCGACAAGATTGCGGCTGATGGTCAGGCCCAGCCCGGTGCCGTCATAATTGCGGTTGCGTTCGTCTTCGACCTGATTGAACTCCCCGAATATATGATCGATCTTGTCCTCGGGGATGCCGATGCCTGTGTCCTCGATAGTGATCTCAACCTCGGCGCGGGCGTCATCCGGCGCCACCTGCGTACGCACAGCGATCACGATATGGCCGCCGGGCGTGAATTTCACGGCGTTGCCGATGAGGTTGGTCAGGATCTGCCGAAGCCGCCCGGGATCGCCAATAAAATGCGTCGGGGAAAGAACATCGTAATCGATCGCCAGAACCACCGCATCCTGACCAACCGGCGGCTGTAGCAAGGTCACCACCTCGTGGATTGTCGCCTCCAGATCGAAGGGCCGGGGGTGCAGCGACAGCTTTTCCGCCTCAATCTTGGAGTAATCCAGCACGTCGTTCATGATAACGAGGAGAGCCTCGCTCGAGCTTTTGATGGTTTCGGTATAAAGCCGCTGATCATCGGTCAGATCGCTGTCGGCCAGCAGATCGGCCATGCCGACGATCCCGTTCATTGGTGTTTTTATCTCGTGACTCATATTGGCCAGAAATGCGGATTTGGCGCGGTTCGCGGTCTGGGCCTTGTCCTTGGCCTCTTTCAACGCGCTCTCGCGCCGTATGGTTTCGGTGATATTCAGGGCCAGCGTCACCCGGTCGCCATTGCTGGTTCGGCGGTCGGTCAGGCGTACGAACTGCCCGTTCCAGACCTTGATCGTGATAGATTCGATCGGCGCCTGCCTTACCCGTTCGGTCATCGCGGCGATCCATTCGGCGGCGGGTGTGTCGCCGATATTCAGGATACCCTCTTCGGTGATAATCTCGAGAATGCGCAGATAGCTGACGCCCGGCTTCACCTCGTCCAGACCATCGAAGATCGAATAATAGGCCCGGTTGGCAATGATCAGATCGTCCTGAGCGTTAAAGATCGCAAAGCCGTCCTTGATCGTTTCAAGCGATTCCCAAAGCCGCCGTTGGGCGATATCCACCTCGTGATTGGCTTTTTCCAGATTGACCAGAACCTGCGTTTTCTCGTCTTTCAGAACCTCCGCTTCATGCCGGGTTTCCACGATTTCATCGGACAGCGCCAGCGCGTGTTCGCCCAGCCGCTGATTGGCCGCGAAAAGCTCCGCCTGCTTTTGCGCAAGCAGCCGTTCGGCGGCCAGACGTCCGCGCCGTTCCTCCATCAGTCGTTCGTGAATATCGCCCAAGGAAATTCGGTTCCATAATCGCGGATATCAGACCGAAATCATGACCGGGCAGAGTAAACATAGCCTTAATGCAGCCCCTCGCCCGAGGGGCCGCCCTAAGGCTGGCCGGGCAGGGGTGCGAAAGGGCCCCTCAGCTGATCCGTTCAATGGCCAGCGCGATGCCCTGACCGCCGCCGATACACATGGTGATCAGGGCTTTGGAGCCGCCGATGCGCTCAAGCTCGTAAAGCGCCTTGACTGTGATGATCGCGCCCGTGGCCCCCACCGGATGGCCCAGTGCGATGGCGCCGCCATTGGGATTGACGCGCGCGGGATCGAACCCAAGCTCTTTGCTGACTGCAAGCGCCTGGGCGGCAAAGGCCTCGTTGGATTCGATGACATCGAAATCGCCCGCCGACAGCCCGGTTTTTGCCAAAAGCTTCTGCACCGCCGGGATCGGGCCAATTCCCATAACCTCGGGCCGCACGCCGGCATGGGCATAACCAAGGATGCGCGCGCGCGGCTTAAGGCCGGCCTTTTCGGCGGCATCGGCGCGCGCCAGAACCACGGCCGCCGCGCCATCGTTGATCCCCGAGGCGTTGCCGGCCGTGACTGTGCCATCCTTCTGAAATACCGTGCGCAGCCCTGAAAGAGCCTCAAGCGAGGTCGCTTTGGGATGCTCATCCACCTCGAACATGACCGAACTGCGGCCCTTGCGCACCTGAACCGGCACGATCTGCGAGGCGAAATACCCATTGGCAATAGCCGCCGCCGCGCGCTCCTGACTGCTTAGGGCAAATTCATCCTGCATCTGGCGCGAGATGTGGTTTTCGCGCGCTACATTTTCCGCCGTAACGCCCATATGCCCGGTCCCGAAAGGGCAATGTAGCGCCCCTAGCATCATATCCAGAACCTTCACATCGCCCATCTTCTGGCCCCAGCGCCCGCTGGGAACGATGTAGGGCGCGCGCGACATGGATTCGGCGCCGCCTGCCAGACCAAACTCGGCATCGCCCAGCATCAACGATTGCGCGACCGAAACGATCGCCTGCACGCCCGAGCCGCACAGGCGATTGACGTTCATCGCCGGCGTCGTGTCGGGCACGCCGGCGCTGATTGCCGCAGCGCGCGACAGGTACATATCGCGCGGTTCGGTGTTGATCACATGGCCAAAGGCGACGTGTCCGATCTGCACAGGCTCAACGCCCGCCCGTTCCATCGCCGCCGCCGAGACGGTGGTTGCAGTATCAATCGGCGGCGTGCCGGCCAAGGCCCCGCCAAAAGTTCCGATCGCGGTGCGCGCGCCGTCCAGTATCACGATATCGGTCATGTCTTTCCCCCTGATTTGCCAGACGATGTTAAGGGCAATCGAAAACGGATGGCAGTCTGACGTGCCGTCACGATTGGGTAAGAAGCCTGCGAACCGCCTTGCGAAAGCCCGCGCGATCCGGGCCCAACCCAGCCAGAAACTCGCGTTCGAACTTTTTGGCAATCGGCGTGATCTCGGCGATCATCGCCCGGCCCTTTTCGGTCAGCTCAAGATCGACCAGTCGCCGGTCAACCTCGCTTACGCGTTTGCTGACGTAACCGGCCGCCTCAAGCCGCGCGGCGGCGCGAGAAACCTTGGATTTATCCATATCGACCTTGCGATGAATCTCGCGAACGCTGACCGCATCACTCTGGGACAGATGCGCCACCACGCGCCATTCGGGGATCGAGATGTCGAATTTCTGTTGGTAAACGGCGGCGAATTCTCGGCTGACCCGGCTTGCCAGCACGGCAAGCTGATAGGGCAGGAAATTGTCGAGGTCGAGTTTTGTCACTGGCGCCACCGGGTAATCTTGGAACAATCACAAAGCCATGGATCATGGGTAATTTCAAGAAGCTGCCGGCGCGGCGGTCAAAAAAGCCCCTGCGCCTGAGGGGTCAGCGGGCGGCGGCCACCGGGCCCCAGAACAAAAACATCGCGCCCTTCGATCACCGCAGCGGTCAGCGGGCGGCCATAGCCGGCGCCGCTGTCCAGATTGACGCGGTTGCCGTAATGCTGCGGGGCGTCAAGCGCTGTGTGGCCATGCACAACCAGCGCGCCGTGATCGCGGGTGTCTTCAAGGAAGGGTTTGCGGATCCACAAAAGATCATCCTCGCTCTGGTCCGTGATCGAGGCGCCGGGACGGATCCCGGCATGGACATAAAGGCAAGGCCCTCGCTCGATATAAAGAGGCAGGCCGCTGAGAAACGCGATGTGAGTATCGGGCACCTTTGATGCCGCCTGACGATGTGCGCGCTCTGGGTCAGACACATCCGGCGCCTCAACCCCGTACGAGGCAAGCGTGGTGTTGCCGCCAAGGCGCGGGTGCAGCCATTCCAGGCTGGGTGTAAGGCCGGGGTCGTGGTGATGCGGGTCCTGCATGAAACCGGTGAACATCCGGTCATGATTGCCCTTGATGACGGGCCAGTTTTCCCCATCTGCCCGCCCCTTGAGCAGAAATTCGATCACCCCGCGGCTATCTGGGCCCCGGTCGGTCAGATCGCCAAGATGAATGACCGGCGACGCACTGTCGCCGGTCCTTTCGCGGTCGGCCGCGATGCGTTCATGCGCGGCCTTCAGCATTTCAAGCTGCCCGTGGATATCGCCGATGACATAAGTTCGCATGGCCGCTCCTTTTCCGGGCAGGGTGGCTCAGGCGACGTCGAATTCCAAGGGGCGTACCGACTGGAACATGCCCGTTGCATCCAGCGCCTGCAAAACATTCGCCGGGATCGCATCATCGACATAAAGCAGCGCAATCGCCTGACCGCCGGCATCCGAACGGCCCAGCGTAAAGTTGGCGATGTTCACGCCGCCCTTGCCCATGGAATTGCCCAGAAGGCCGATGATACCGGGCACGTCCTCGTTCGTGGTATAGAGCATATGGCGGCCAATCTCGGCATCGATGTTGATGCCCTTGATCTGGATAAACCGGGGTTTTCCATCAGAAAAAACTGTCCCCGCGACCGAACGTTCGCGCTTTTCGGTGACCACGGTGACCTTGATATAGGCATCGAAAACACCCGATTTATCCTGGTTCGTGGTCGAGATCTTGACGCCGCGTTCCTTGGCGATGATCGGCGCCGAGACCATGTTCACATCCGGGTGCGAGCGTTTCATCAGACCGGCCACGACGGCGCAGTTCAGCGCCTCAAGGTTCATCTGGCTGACGGTTCCGTCATAAAGGATGTTGATCGCCTTGATCGGCTCATCCGTCATCTGACCGATGAAGGATCCCAGATGCCCCGCCAGTTTCAGCCATGGACCCATCACCTTGGCCTCTTCGGCGGTGACCGATGGCATGTTCAAAGCGTTTTCAACCGCGCCGGTCAACAGATAGTTCGACATCTGCTCAGCCACCTGAAGGGCGACGTTTTCCTGCGCTTCGGTCGTGGCCGCGCCAAGGTGCGGCGTGACAACGACGCCGGGCAAATTGAACAGCGGGCTATTTGTGGCGGGCTCTTCCGCGAAGACGTCAAAGCCTGCGCCAGCGACATGGCCCGATTTGATCGCCTCGGCCAGCGCCTCTTCGTCAACCAGCCCGCCGCGCGCGCAATTGATGATGCGAACGCCCTTTTTGGTTTTGGCAAGCGCCTCTTTTGAAAGGATATTCCGGGTCTGATCGGTCAGCGGCACATGCAGGGTGATAAAGTCCGAGCGGGTCAGAAGATCATCAAGTTCAACCTTTTCAACGCCCATCTTGTCGGCCTTTTCCTCGGACAGATAGGGGTCATAGGCAATGACCTTCATCTTCAGCCCCCGGGCCCGGTCACAGACGATGCCGCCGATGTTGCCAGCGCCAATGACGCCCAGCGTCTTGCCGGTCAGCTCGACCCCCATGAAACGGGATTTTTCCCATTTGCCAGCGTGGGTTGAGGCGTTCGCCTCGGGGATCTGACGGGCCACGGCCATCATCAGCGACAGCGCGTGTTCGGCG
>JASBSV010000055.1 GCA_030148745.1 Paracoccaceae bacterium | reverse complement strand
AGCTCGCCGCCCACCGTGGGCACGCCGAAACAGTTGCCATAGCCGCCGATACCCGCCACCACGCCCGAGACCAGCGAGCGGGTCTTGGGGTGCGAGGGTTCGCCAAAAGACAGCGAGTTCATGGCCGCGATGGGCCGTGCGCCCATGGTAAAGACATCGCGCAGAATGCCGCCAACACCGGTTGCTGCGCCCTGATAGGGCTCGATATAGCTGGGGTGGTTGTGGCTTTCCATTTTGAAGACCACGCATTGGCCGTCCCCGATATCGACGATGCCGGCGTTTTCACCGGGGCCACAGATGACCTGAGGGCCCGTCGTGGGCAGGGTGCGCAGCCATTTCTTGGACGACTTATAGGAGCAATGTTCGTTCCACATCGCCGAGAAGATGCCAAGTTCGGTAAAACTTGGGGTGCGGCCTATAATCTCCAGTATGCGGGCATATTCATCCGGCTTCAGGCCGTGTGCCTCAATCAGTTCCGGTGTGATCTTAGGTTCGCTTTGCAACTGTCGTCCCCCAAATTTTGCGGAGTTTTAGCCGGAACCCCGGGGGGATGAAAGTATCTATTGGCCATAAACAGCTGCCTGCCGGAGCGGCAGAAGGTAAAAAAAAGGCCGAGCAAAGCTCGGCCCAAGTCCAACAGGGAGGTAAGAGAGAAAGGCAAGCGCCTTTGTTCTCTTGAGGCTGAGTTAGGGTTGCCGGGCGGTGCGTTCAAGGATTTTTACACCAAATGGACGAAAACCCGTTATGCGTCTGCTGCATATCTCAGCCAGACGCCTAGGATTTAAGCTTTTTCCGGTGCGCTGTGATCTCGCCGGTGATGAATTCGCGGAAGGCGGCGATGCGTTTGGACTGCCTCAGTTCTTCGGGGTAGGCGAGGAAAACCGGCACCTCGACAGATTCGACCTCGGGCAGGACCCGGATCAGATCGGGCGCGGATTCGACGATATAATCAGGAAGGCAGCCGATCCCGAGGTTGTTGATCACCCCCTGAAGCACGCCGAAATAGTTATTCACCGTCAAAAGTGAGCGCACATCATACGACAGGATCTTGTTGATCAGCTGTGCGCCGGCCGAGACCTGGGCGCTTTTGGTGTTCTGGCTGACCAGCCGGTGTTCGCCGAAATCCTCCATCCGTGCGGGCATGCCGTTTTTGGCCACATAGCCGGGCGAGGCGTAAAGGCGCATGCGCACGCTCATCAGGCGGCGGCGGATCAGGTCGGCCTGACTGGGCTCTTTCATGCGGATGGCGACATCGGCCTCGCGCATGGGCAAATCAAGCACCCGCTCTTCCAGCATCAGGTCGATCTTGAGGTCAGGGTATTTTTCGTAAAGGCGCGTCAGACGCGGCGCCAGCCAGAGCGAGCCAAAGCCGATCGTGGTGGTCACGCGCAGATCGCCAAACACCTCTTCTTCGCTGTCGCGAATGCGCGCGGCGGCGGCATCGAGCCGTTTGACCATCGATGACGTCGCATCGAACAAAAGTTCGCCCTGTTCGGTGAGAATCAGTCCCCGCGCATGGCGGTGGAAAAGCGTCGCACTCAGGCTTTCTTCCAGCGCGCGGATCTGTCTGCTCACGGCAGATTGACTAAGATGCAATGTCTCACCGGCATGGGTCAGACTGCCTGCATCGGCCACTGCGTGAAAGATTCTGAGTTTGTCCCAATCCATTCCGGCGTTACCGTTCGTAAATGCTGTAAGTTAGGTAATAGAGTTACCGGTGATCGCCTTGTGATTGCAAATGCCAAAGGGACGCGTTTTTCATTTTGTAGGTCAGGTTTTTTGACCTATTATGAACCTGAGGCGCAACCTGTGGGAGGAGCGTTATGACACTGCCCGACATATCACTCAACGACCGATTTGATCTGGAGAAATCTCCGGTCCTGCTGAATGGCACGCAGGCGCTGGTGCGGCTGATGCTGATGCAAAAGGCGCGCGACAAAGCCGCCGGTCTGAACACGGCTGGCTATGTCACGGGCTATCGCGGATCGCCGCTTGGGGCGGTGGACCTGCAGATGATGCGCGCAGAAAAACATCTGAAGCCTGCCGATGTTACCTTTCAGCCGGGCCTGAACGAGGATCTGGCCGCCACCGCGCTTTGGGGAACCCAGCAGGCGGGGCTGCGCGGCGAGGGTAGATTCGACGGCGTATTCGGCCTTTGGTATGGCAAGGGGCCGGGGGTGGACCGGTCGGGCGATGTGATGCGCCACGCCAATATGGCCGGAACCGCGCCCTATGGCGGTGTGGTGATGGCAATGGGCGACGATCACACCGGCGAAAGCTCGACCACATTGCATCAATCGGACTGGGCAATGGTCGATGCCTATATGCCGGTCGTGTCGCCCGCCGGGGTGCAGGAAATTCTGGATTACGGCCTTTATGGCTGGGCCATGTCGCGTTTTGCCGGCGTTTGGGTCGGGCTGAAGACGATGAAGGACACGGTCGAGGCGACGGCGGTTGTCGATGGCCGGCCCGATCGGATGAAATTCGTGACGCCTCAATTCACCATGCCGGACGGCGGGCTGAACATCCGTCTGGTCGACAGCCCGGTCGAACAGGAAGCGCGGATGATCGATCACAAGCGTTTCGCGGCCGAGGCTTTTGCCCGCGCAAATCGCATAGATCAGCGCGTCTGGGGCAAGCCCGGCGCCAAGATCGGCTTTGTCGCTGCCGGCAAGAACTGGCTGGATCTGGTTCATGCGCTGTCGCTGCTCAACATCGACGGGGCCGAGGCCGAAAGGCTGGGCCTGACCACCTATAAGATCGGCCAGACCTTCCCGCTGGATATGGAAAGTTTCCATGAATGGGCGGCGGGGCTTGAGCTGATCGTGGTGGTCGAGGAAAAGCGCAAGCTGATCGAGGTGCAGGTCAAGGAAGCGATCTTTGACGACCGGGGCGGGCGGCGCGTTTACGGCTGGCACAAGGGCGATACATGGGAAAACGGTCGCCGGCTTGAGCTGTTTCCGACGCGCTTTGCGCTTGATCCGATCATGATCGCCGAAAAGCTGGGCCAGATCCTGATCGAAGAGGGGTGTGGCACCGAGGGTATCAAGGCGGGTCTGCGGATGCTCGACGATGCCCGCAAGGCCGATAACGCCAAGGAGATTGCCGCCCGGCTGCCCTATTTCTGCTCGGGCTGCCCGCACAACAGTTCAACCAAACTGCCCGAAGGCAGCCGCGCCTATGCCGGCATCGGCTGTCACTATATGGTGCAATGGATGGACCGCGACACGCTGGGCTTTACCCATATGGGGGGCGAGGGCGCCAACTGGATCGGTGAGGCGCCGTTCTCCAAGCGCGAGCATGTGTTCCAGAACCTTGGCGATGGCACCTATAACCACTCAGGCGTTCAGGCCATCCGGGCCGCGCTGATGGCGGGCACCAACATCACCTACAAGATCCTGTACAATGACGCGGTTGCCATGACCGGCGGGCAGAAGAATGACGGCGATCTGAGCGCGGCGCAGATCGCGCGCGAGTTGCAGGCAATGGGTGTGAAACATATCGCCATCGTTCAGGATGAAAAGGAAGAGGTGGACCTGTCCGAGTTTCCCAAAGGTTTGCCGGTGCACAAGCGCGCCGATCTGATGGCGGTGCAGGAGGAGTTCCGGACATTCAAGGGCGTCTCGGCGATCATCTATATTCAGACCTGCGCCGCCGAAAAGCGGCGCCGCCGCAAGCGGGGCGAATTTCCCGATCCTGACAAGCGGGTCTTTATCAATACCGATGTCTGCGAAGGCTGCGGCGATTGCGGAGTTCAGTCGAACTGTGTCTCGATCGTTCCGGTCGAGACGGAACTGGGCCGCAAGCGGGCGATTGACCAGTCGTCCTGCAACAAGGATTTTTCCTGTGTAAACGGCTTTTGCCCGTCTTTCGTGACAATCGAAGGCGCGCAGATCCGCAAGGAGCCGGTCAGCAAGATCACCCTGCCAGAGATGGCCGCGCCCAAGCTACCACCGATTGACGGGACCTTTAACATGGTCATCACCGGGGTCGGCGGAACCGGGGTGGTCACGGTCGGCGCGATTCTGGCCATGGCGGCGCATCTGGATGGCAAGGGCGCGGGCATGATGGAAATGGCCGGTCTGGCGCAAAAGGGCGGGGCGGTGCATATCCATTGCCGGATCGCGCAAAAGCCCGAGGATATCAGCGCGATACGCGTCGCAACCGGCGAGGCGGACGCGGTGATCGGCGGCGATCTGGTGGTCACTGCCGGGGCCAAGACGCTGGGTCTGATGAAGACGCAAAAGACCGGCGCGGTGGTCAACAGTCACGAGATTATCACCGGCGATTTTACCCGCGATACAGAATTTCACCTGCCCACCGGGCGGCTGAAGCTGGCGCTTGAGGCGCGGCTGAAAGAGCGGCTGGCGATGTTCGACGCCACGGCGCTGGCCAAGGCGCTTTTGGGCGATTCCATCTTTTCGAACATGATGATCCTTGGCGCGGCCTGGCAATCGGGGCTGGTACCGCTGAGCCATGAGGCGATCACCCGGGCGATTGAGATGAACAGGGCCGCCGTTGAAGGCAACAAACTGGCCTTTGAATATGGGCGTTGGGCGGTATTGCATCCCCAAGAGGCCGCGCAGGTTCTGACGCCCGAGGCCAGCCCCAAGCCCAAAACCCCGCAGGAAGAGATCGATTTTCGCGCCGATCACCTGAAGGCCTATCAATCGCGCCGCCTTGCGCGCCGTTACCGGCGGTTTCTTGAGCGCTTTGACGACGCCGATCTGCGCGCGGCTGTGGCAAAAGGCTATCACAAGCTCTTGTCTTACAAGGATGAATATGAGGTTGCCCGGCTGCTGCGGCAGACCGAGGAGATGGCGAGGGGCGAGTTTGCCGGCGATCTCAAGCTGACCTATCATCTGGCCCCGCCGATCCTGAGCGGCAAGACAGCGACCGGGCGGCCGAAAAAGCGCGCCTTCGGCGGCTGGATCGGGCGGATGTGGGGGCCTTTGTCGCGGATGAAATTCCTGCGCGGCACGCCCTTTGACCCCTTTGGCTATTCGGCTGAGCGGCGGATGGAACGCGCGCTGATCGCCGAGTATGAGCGTGACATGGCCGAGGTGCTTGAACGCCTCGCGCCCGCCACCCGCGAGGCGGCGCTTGCGCTGGCCGAACTGCCGCTGCAGATCCGCGGCTTTGGCCCGGTCAAACAGGCCAATGCCCGTGCCGCCGCGAAACGGAGAGAGGAACTTTTGGCGGCGATGCGGCAGGGGCCGGAAAGCGAAAGGATCGCGGCGCAATAGGCGTGCCCGGCGGCGAAGGCGGCGCCTTCACAAAACTGATACTTGGACCGGCTAGGGCAGGGCATTCTGTTTCACGCCTCAAACAAGCGAGTCGGTAAGGTGCTGCAAAATCAAATCGCGCGCGAGATCAGCTATGCCAGTTCAGCAGCCTCGCGCGGGGGGCGCGCGCTGATCCGGCTGATCGAGAATGCAACAGGCCGGATACGGCTGATCAACCGTGCGCGAGGCTATGAGAGAGAGCTGGCCGAGGGGCGGGATTTCTGGTCGGTGATGAGTGATCGCTACGGTCTGACGCTTGAGGTGACCGGCGGAAGCCTTGCCAATATCCCGGCCGAGGGGCCGGTGATCGTAATAGCCAATCACCCCTATGGTATTCTTGACGGGCTGATGCTGGGCCGGATCCTGTCGCAGACGCGCGGCGATTTCCGTATTCTGGCGCATCGGGTGTTCCGGCGGGCCGAGGATCTGGATCGGGTGATCCTGCCCTTGTCTTTTGACGGGGGCAAAGAGGCGGTGCGCCTGAACCTCGACACCCGCAAGGCGGCGATGGAGTATCTTGGCGCGGGCGGCGCGCTGGGAATTTTCCCCGGCGGCACCGTCTCGACCGCAAACCGCCCATTTGGTATGCCTATCGATCCGGTCTGGCGGTCGTTCACCGCCAAACTGGCCGCCAAATCGGGGGCACGGGTGGTGCCGGTTTTTTTCGAAGGCAGCACTCGCGCCTGTTTCAGATTGCCAGCCACGTCCATTACACGCTGCGCATGGCACTGCTGATCAAAGAGTTTCGCGCGCGGGTCGATGCGCCGGTCCGCGTGGTGGTCGGCAAGCCGATAGAACCGGCAGAGCTTGAGGCCCGTTCGGGACAGGCCCAACAATTGATGGATTTCCTGCGCCAAAAGACTTATGAGCTGTCGCCGAAGCCCATGCCATCGCTTGGCTATGGTTTTGAATTCGAGGAACGTTACAAGGCGTAAGCACATGGCGGTCGGCGTTTTTGACAGTGGTTTGGGCGGGTTGACCGTGCTGAATGCGGCCCAGAAGCGCCTGCCCGAGGTGCCGTTCGTCTATTTCGGCGACAGCGCCCATGCGCCTTATGGGGTGCGCGACGCCGATGATGTTTACCAATTGACCTGCAAAGCGGTTGAGCGGCTGTGGGACGAAGGCTGTGATCTGGTCATTCTGGCCTGCAACACCGCCTCGGCTGCTGCACTGCGCCGGATGCAGGAAAGCTGGATTCCCCCGGGCAAACGGGTGCTGGGCGTCTTTGTGCCGCTGATTGAGGCTTTGACTGAGCGGCATTGGGGCGATAATTCGCCGCCGCGCGAGGTTGCGGTCAAACATGTGGCGCTTTTTGCCACCCCCGCGACCGTTTCCAGCCGCGCCTTTCAGCGCGAGCTGGCCTTTCGGGCAATCGGCGTGGATGTCGAGGCGCAGCCCTGCGGCGGTGTCGTCGATGCGATCGAGGATGGCGATCTGATTCTGGCCGAGGCGCTGATCCGCTCGCATGTCGAGGCGCTGGGGCGGCGGATGCCGCATCCGCAGGCGGCCATTCTGGGCTGTACCCATTACCCGCTGATGGAAGATGTGTTCCAAAAAGCGCTGGGCGAGGAGGTGAAGGTATACTCGCAGGCCTCTCTGGTTGCCGAAAGCCTTGCCGATTATCTGATCCGCCACCCCGAAATGCTGGGGCCGGGCACGCAAAGCTCATTTCTGACCTCGGGCGATCCGCAGCGGGTCTCGGACAAGGCCACACAGTTCCTGCGACGAAAAATCGAGTTTATCGCCGCCTGATTGTGGTGGCCCGAATTTTTCTTTATGTCGCGACAGAACTGAAGGAGGTCAGGAGATGACCCATAATATCGCCATTCTTGGGGCATCGGGATATACCGGCGCCGAACTGGTGCGGTTGATTGCAACCCACCCGTCAATAAAAATCACCGCCCTGTCGGGCGACCGCAAGGCGGGCCAGCAGATGGGCGCGGTCTTTCCGCATCTGCGGCACCTCGATCTGCCCGTTCTGCAAAAGATCGAGGATATCGCGTTTGATGCGGTCGATCTGGTCTTTTGCGCCTTGCCGCACGCCACAAGTCAGGCGGTGATCCGCGAGTTGCCTAAAGACGTCAAAATTGTCGATCTGTCGGCCGATTTCCGGCTGCGCGATCCTGCCGCCTATGAAAAATGGTACGGCAAGCCGCATTCGGCGCCCGAGTTGCAGGGTGAGGCGGTTTACGGCCTGACCGAATTTTACCGCGAGGAAATCCGGGGTGCGCGGCTGGTTGCCGGCACCGGGTGCAATGCGGCCACAGGGCAATATGCGCTGGTGCCGCTGATCAAGGCCGGTCTGATTGATCTGGACGATATCATCATTGACCTTAAAACCGGCGTGTCCGGGGCGGGGCGGGCGTTGAAGGAAAACTTGCTGCACGCCGAGCTGTCCGAGGGCGCACATCCCTATGCGGCGGGCGGCACACACCGGCATCTGGGCGAGTTCGATCAGGAGTTTTCGCGCCTTGCGGGACGGCCGGTTCAGGTTCAGTTCACGCCGCATCTTATCCCGGCAAACCGGGGTATTCTGGCGACTGTCTATGTCAAAGGCGATGCCGGGGCGATCCATGACGCCCTGAGCGCGGCCTATGCCGATGAGCCCTTTGTCATAACGCTGCCGATGGGCGATCTGCCCTCGACCCGGCACATCCGCGGATCGAACTTTGTGCATGTCTCGGTCGTGGCCGACCGGACCCCGGGGCGGGTGGTCATCATGGCCGCACTCGATAACTTGACCAAGGGTTCCTCTGGACAAGCGTTGCAAAATGCCAACTTAATGCTGGGCGAAAATGAGTCGGCCGGCCTGATGCTGGCGCCGGTATTTCCCTGAAAGGAACGCCATGAAGGGTCTGAAAAAGAAACGCAGGATACAGATCATCCTTCTGGCTGCTGTCGCTCTGATCGGTTCGACGGCTCTGATTGGCTATGCCATGCGCGATGGGATCAACTTTTTCCGAAGCCCCACTCAGGTCGCCGAGGCGCCGCCGGCGCCAAGCGAGGTGTTTCGCATTGGCGGTCTGGTGGCGGATGGAACTTTGGTCAAGCTGGGCGGCGGTGAGGTGAAATTCAGCGTCACCGACGGCAATGCGGTTATTCCGGTCACCTATACCGGGCTTTTGCCCGACCTCTTCAAAGAGGGTGAAGGGATGATCGCGCTTGGCCAATATCGTGCGGGAACGTTCCAAGCTACTGAAATTCTTGCAAAACACGATGAAACCTATATGCCGCGCGAAGTGATCGACGCCCTGAAAGAACAGGGAATGTACAAAGCCTCGGCCAAGTAGCGAACGCAGGCGCAGGCACAATTTAACCAGTTTTGCAGAGCCTTCGATGCGTTGATAACAGCGCATAGGAGGCCGCGGCGATGCAGTCGGTCCGCAGCATTGCAGAAGAGATCGTGGCCCGCGAAGGCGGCTATGTAAATGACCGCGACGATCCCGGCGGGGCGACGAAATACGGCGTGACCATCGAAACCATGCGACGGCTGGGTCTTGACCCGGACGGCGATGGGCAGGTGACGGCGCGCGACGTGCGGGCGCTGACGCGTGCCGATGCGGTCGGGATCTTTATCACCCATTATTTCGAGCGTCCGGGCATTGGCAAACTTCCTGATGCCCTTCAGGCAAGCCTGTTCGATATGTATGTCAATGCCGGCAACAACGCGGTGAAAATCCTGCAGCGGCTGCTTTGCGACATGGGGCTGTCGCTGACCATCGACGGGGTAATCGGGCCGCAGACCATCGAAGCGGCACAACTGGCGGCGGCGCGTGCGCCCGGTCATCTGAACGATGCCTATGGCATTGCGCGGCGCAACTACTATTACGCGCTTGGTGATGCCAACCCGCGGCTGCGCAAATTCGCGCGGCGCCGGAACGGCGGCAAGGGCGGCTGGATCACCCGGGCCGAGGCTTTTATCTCGTCCCGGTTCCATCTGTCGGAGGCCGAGCATGGCGCCCGGGTGTCGGCATGGGCCTGATCGGGCGGGTTCTGGCGGCGGTTTTTGGCAACGGGCGCAACGCGGTAAAGGAAACGGTCGAGGTTTTTCGCCAGAACGCCGAAGGCGCCGCCATGCGCGAGGCAGCGCGCCAGCGCGCCGCACTAAGCCAGTTCGGCGATGAATTCGTGATCCCCGCGCCGGGGCGCTTTGACAGGATCATGGACGGGGTGAACCGGCTGCCGCGTCCGGCTCTGGCGCTGGGCACGCTTGGGCTTTTCGTCTCGGCGATGGTCGATCCGATCTGGTTTGCCGCACGGATGCAGGGCATCGCCCTTGTGCCCGAGCCTTTGTGGTGGCTTCTGGGGGCGATTGTTACCTTTTATTTCGGCGCCCGCTATCAGGTGAAAGGGCAGGTATTCCAGCGCTCGATCGCCGAAACCATGCTGCGCACCGGTCAGGTCAGTGACAATATCGCCGCTCTGCGGGCGCTGTCGGGCGCGCGGGCGGAGGGGGGCGCAAAGGCCGCGTTGCGGCCCCAGGCGATAGCGGGGCAGGGGGAATCTGGCCCCAATGCGGCGCTGGAGGAATGGCGGGAGGGGGCATGAGCAACAGTGTCTGGACCACACTTCTGGCCGAAAACGGCCCATGGGCCTTGTTGGTTTTCTATCTTTTGTGGCGCGATTTTCAGAAAGAGGCGGCAATCCGCGAGGCGCTGAACAAAAGCTCGACCATTTTGGTCGAGCTGACGACGCTCATCAAAGAGCGCCTGCCGCGGGGGGGCTAGGCGATGGGATGGCGTCATTTTCGATCATTTATCAGGGATTATCTTGCCGGTCGCGGCCTGCGGCGCGCCATGCAGCGCCATAGCGAGGCGGCCAAGGCGTTGGATGCAGCCCTCAGAGAGGTTTTGGAACGATGAAAAGGGCTTTGGTATTTTTCGCCTGCCTGCTTGTGGCCTTTGAAGTTGTGTTTGAGACTTTGGGCTATTCCTCGGCCTATAAGGTCGGATACGGGATGATCGCGACCATGGGCATCGGCATATCGCTGACGTTTCTGTGGCTCTGGTGGGTGCGGGCGACACCGCTGGCCTTGGGCATGGCGTTTTCCTGGGCCGGATCGGGCCTGGTGATGGGGTGGTGGTGGAGTTTCAACCTTCTGGGCCGGCCCGAGGCGATGCGCGACAGCCGTGTTTTGTTCATCTTTCTGTCGCTTTATATCGTCGGGGCCGTCATGCATTTCCGGGTCATTCAGCAGGCGATGTCGCTGCCGCGCAACCTTTCATGGGTGCCGGTCGGCGCGGCGGCCTTGATCTCGGTCGCGGTCTGGGCGCTGAGCGGTTGAGGGCGGTTTTGCGTCGCCCCAACTGACCTTGTGGGCAGGGCCGCAACCGACCCAACGAAAATGTGAGGACACCGCGACAATTTCGACAGGTGTTTTCTATTGGCCGATCACGGGACTGCGACTAGTGTGTCGCCCATGATTACAGAACTCGGCCACTTTGCCCTTATCCTCGCCTTCGCCATTGCTGTGGTGAATACTGTTGTTCCCATGATCGGCGCCGCCAAAGGCTGGGACCGATGGATGGCCGTGGCCGGACCGGCGGCCGTGCTTCAGCTGATCCTTGTCGCCTTTTCCTTTGCCGCGCTGACCGTGGCCTTTGTGGGCTCGGATTTCTCGCTCAGGCTGGTGGTTCTGAACTCGCACACTTTAAAGCCGATGCTTTACAAGGTCGCCGGGGTCTGGGCCAATCACGAGGGCTCGCTTTTGCTCTGGGTGATGATCCTGAGCCTGTTTGGCGCCTGTGCGGCATGGTTCGGCGGCAACCTGCCGGCCACGCTGAAGGCGCGGGTTCTGGCGGTGCAATCGTCGATCGCAACCGCCTTTCTGGCCTTTATCCTGTTCACCTCGAACCCGTTTTTGCGCCTTGCCGCGCCGCCCTTTAACGGCGAAGATCTCAACCCGCTGTTGCAGGACCCCGGTTTGGCGTTTCACCCGCCGTTTCTCTATCTGGGCTATGTCGGGCTTTCGCTGACCTTCAGCTTTGCGATTGCCGCGCTGATCGAAGGGCGGGTCGATGCCGCATGGGGCCGCTGGGTACGGCCCTGGACGTTGGCGGCGTGGATTTTCCTGACCATCGGCATCGGCATGGGCAGCTGGTGGGCCTATTACGAGCTTGGCTGGGGCGGTTTCTGGTTCTGGGACCCGGTCGAGAACGCCTCGTTCATGCCATGGCTTCTGGCGGCGGCGCTGCTGCATTCGGCCATCGTGGTGGAAAAACGCGAGTCGCTGAAAAGCTGGACCATCCTTCTGGCGATCATGGCCTTCGGCTTTTCGCTGATCGGAACATTCATCGTCCGCTCGGGTGTCATCACCTCGGTCCATGCCTTTGCCAGCGATCCTGAAAGGGGCCTCTTTATCCTCGGGATCATCGGGCTTTTCATGGGCGGCGCGCTGACGCTTTATGCCGCGCGGGCCAATGCGATGGAGGCCAAGGGCGCCTTTGGCATGGTCAGCCGGGAATCGGCGCTTGTTCTGAATAACATCCTGCTGGCGGTGGCCTGTTTCGTGGTCTTTGTCGGCACTGTCTGGCCGCTGGTGGCCGAGCTGACCTTCGGGCGCAAGCTTTCGGTCGGCCCGCCGTTCTTCAACCTTGCCGCGACACCCTTTTTCCTTGCCCTTGGAGTGATCCTTCCGATCGGATCGATCCTGCCGTGGAAGCGCGGAAATCTGGGCCGTGTGGTGCGCCGCCTTGTTCCGGCCGCTATACTGGCGGTTGCCGTGGCGGCGCTGATCTGGGCGATGCAGAACGAGAAGACCGCGCTGGCGCCGCTGGGCGTGATGCTGGGGGTCTGGCTGATCGTCGGGGCGGTGGTCGATCTGGCGATGCGCACGGGCCGTGGCAGCTTGGGCACGCGCCTGGGCCGGCTGACGCGCATTCCGCGCGCCGATCTGGGCAAGGCGGTCGCCCATGGCGGATTTGGCGTTACGGTCTTTGCGATCTCGGCGCTGCTAGCCTGGGAGGTCGAGGATATCCGCGCCGTCAAACCGGGCGACAGTTTCGAAATGGGCGGCTATCAACTGACCCTGAATGCGGTGCATGATGTGCGCGGGCCCAACTATACCTCGAACATGGCCGAAGTGGATGTTTTCAGGAATGGCGTGAAACTGGCCACGGTAGAGCCTGAGCGCCGCTTTTATCCTTTTGCCGGGATGCCGACGACCGAATCCGGTATCCTCAGCGGGCCGATCCGCGATGTCTATGTCACCATTGGCGATCCGCAGCCCGATGGATCATGGGCGATGCGCAGCTATGTCAAGCCGTTTGCCAACTGGATCTGGGGCGGCGGGATCCTGATGGCGCTTGGCGGGTTCCTGTCGCTTTCCGACCGGCGCTATCGCGTGGCGGCAGGGGCGAGCAAAGCACCGGCCAAAGCGGTGCCGGCGGAATGAGGACTCTGCTGCGATCCGCCGTTCTGTGGCTGCTTCTGGCCCTTCCGGTCTATGCCGTTCTGCCCGATGAGGTTCTGCCCGATCCGGTGCTTGAGGCGCGGGCCCGAGAGATCAGCAAAGGCCTTCGCTGTCTGGTCTGCCGCAATGAGAGCATTGACGAATCCAACGCCGATCTGGCGCGGGACCTGCGGCTTCTGGTGCGCGAGCGGCTGACCAAGGGCGACACCAACGAAGAAGCGGTGGCCTATATCGTCAACCGCTATGGCGAATATGTCCTGCTTTACCCAAGGCCCAATGGCTCGACCCTGATCCTCTGGGCGGCGGGGCCGGTGATCTTTGGAACGGCGCTTCTGGTAGCTTTTGTCTATCTGCGCCGGCGCCGGTCGATTGCGGGTGATGACACCCTTTCACAGGCCGAAACCGAGCGTTTGCAAAAAATTCTGCAAGAGTGACGCGCGGTTCCACTTTCTCAAACCGATCAGTTCAGTATCTTGGCGCCAAAGCGTTCGCGGAGGGCCGAGATGGATTATTCAACGATTTCACTGACGATTGACGAAGGGCTGGCGGTTCTGACGCTGAACCGGCCCGAGGTTATGAATGCGCTGAACACGCAGATGCGCGCCGAGATCACCCACGCCGTGCGCGAGGCCGGCCAGAGCGCCCGCGCCCTTGTGATCACCGGTGCGGGACGCAGTTTCTGTTCCGGGCAGGATCTGGGCGACCGGGCGACGGCGGCCAATCTGGATCTGGAGCGCACGCTGCGCGACGAATACACGCCGATGCTGCAGGCGATCTTTGACTGCCCCATTCCCACCATTTCGGCGGTCAACGGGCCGGCGGCGGGGGCGGGGGCCAATCTGGCGCTGGCCGCCGATGTCGTCATCGCAAGCGAAAGCGCCTATTTCCTTCAGGCCTTTACCCGCATCGGCCTGATCCCCGATGCTGGCGGCACCTATTGGCTGCCGCGTCAGGTGGGTTTTGCCAAGGCCATGGGCGCCGCGCTTTTCGCTGAAAAGGTAACGGCAACTCAGGCCTCGGACTGGGGCATGATCTGGGAGGCGGTCCCGGATGAGGCATTTGCCGCCCATTGGATGGGCCGGGCGATGCATCTGGCCAAAGGCCCCGGCGTTGCCTATCGCAATGTCAAAACCGCCCTGCGTCAGGGATTTTCCAACTCCCTTGAAGAGCAGCTGGCGCTGGAAGCGCGGCTTCAGGGTGAATGCGGCCAGACCCGCGACTTCAAAGAGGGTGTTCTGGCCTTTCTGCAAAAGCGCCCCGCTGAATACGAGGGCCGCTGAACGCCGCCCCCTTCGCCGTGCGACCCGCGCATAAAAAATCCCGCCAGAGAGGCGGGATTTTTCGTTTTACCGAATGGCTGGGCGATCAGCGGTTTTCGACATCCACATAATCACGCCGCGAGGCGCCGCAATAAAGCTGCCGCGGGCGGCCGATTTTCATCGCCGGATCCTCGATCATTTCCTTCCACTGCGAAATCCAGCCGACGGTGCGGGCTACCGCAAAGATCGGCGTGAACATCGAGGTCGGAAAGCCCATCGCGTCAAGGATGATGCCGGAATAGAAATCGACGTTGGGGTAAAGCTTTTTCTCGATGAAATACTCGTCATGCGTTGCGATCTTCTCCAGCTCCTTGGCGACCTGAAGCGTCGGGTTGTCGTGGATGCCCAGAAGGTCCAGAACCTCATCCGCCGATTGTTTCATGACCTTGGCGCGCGGATCGAAGTTCTTATAGACCCGGTGACCAAAGCCCATCAGGCGGAACGGGTCGTTCTTGTCCTTGGCGCGGGCGATATATTCAGGGATGCGGTCCACCGTACCGATCTCGCGCAGCATCTCAAGCGCGGCCTGATTGGCGCCGCCATGCGCCGGGCCCCAGAGACAGGCAATGCCGGCGGCGATACAGGCAAAGGGGTTGGCCCCCGACGACGACGCAAGCCGCACCGTCGAGGTCGAGGCGTTCTGCTCGTGATCGGCGTGCAGGGTAAATATCCGGTCCATCGCGCGGCTGAGGATCGGGTTGACCTCATAATCCTCGGCAGGAACCGAAAAACACATCTGCAGGAAGTTCGACGCATAGTCGAGGTTGTTGCGCGGGTAAACGAAGGGCTGGCCGATCGAGTATTTATAGGCCATTGCGGCAATCGTCGGCATTTTCGCGACCAGACGCACCGATGCAACCTCGCGCTGCCATGGGTCGGTGATGTCGGTGCTGTCGTGGTAAAAGGCCGACATCGCGCCGACCACGCCGACCATGATCGCCATCGGATGTGCATCGCGGCGGAAGCCGCGGAACAGATACATCATCTGTTCGTGCAGCATGGTATGGCTGGTCACGCGCAGCTCGAAATCCTCAAGCTCCTCTGCGGTCGGCAGGGCACCGTAAAGCAGCAGATAGCAGACCTCAAGATAATGCGATTTCTCGGCCAGCTGATCGATCGGGTAACCGCGGTGCAGCAGCTCGCCCTTGTCGCCGTCGATAAAGGTGATCGAGCTGTCGGTCGCGGCGGTCGAGGTAAAGCCGGGATCGTAAGTAAAGACCTGCGCCTGCGCGTAAAGCTTGCGGATATCAACCACATCGGGGCCCGCAGTGGGCGAATACATCGGCAGCTCGTAATCGGTCCCGTCTATGGTAAGGCGGGCGGTTTTGGTTGTGGCGTTATCCTGCATCATCGTCCCTTTCATGGTACCCGGCCATCACTGACCAGGGATCAATTAAAAAGGGCCGGTGCCCTTTTTTACTGTGTCGCATCATTCAGCCGGCCGATGGTCTCGGCCTGACCGATGACGAGCATCATGTCGAAAACACTGGGAGTAACAGCCCGGCCAGCAAGAGCGGCGCGAAGCGGCGCGGCGAGCTTGCCCAGTTTGAGGTCATGAGCCTCGGCAACCTGGGTCACGATCGCCTCCAGCGTGTCGCGGTTCCAGCTAGCATTTTGCATCTGCGGCGTCAATTCGCGCAGTATACTACGGGATACAGTATCCAATGCCTTCGCTGCCTTCTCATCCGGCTCGAACGGGCGCGATCCCAGAATAAAATGCGCCTTTTCAAGAAGTTCAGGAAATGTCTTCGCCCTTTCCTTGAGGCAATACATTCCCCGCAGCAGCCCGTCTTTTTGTGCTGGCGTCAAAGATTTTTTATCGGCGGCTTGCAAATAGGCCTCAATCTCGCGCAGCAGCGCAGCATCATCGGCCGCCGCGATATGCTGGCCCGACAGATTTTCCAGTTTTTTGAAGTCGAGCCGTGCCGGGGATTTTCCGATACCGTTGAAATCGAACCATGATTTCGCCTGCTCATCGGTGAAAAACTCATCGTCCCCATGGCTCCAGCCCAGCCGCGCCAGATAATTGCGCATCCCCGCCGCCGGATAGCCCATGACCTGATATTCGCCGACCCCCAGCGCGCCGTGCCGCTTGGACAGTTTCTTGCCGTCCGGCCCGTGGATCAGCGGGATATGCGCCCAGACCGGAACGTCCCAGCCCATGGCCTGATAGACCAGTGTCTGGCGCGCGGCATTGGCAAGGTGGTCATCCCCCCGGATCACATGGGTCACGCCCATGTCATGGTCATCGACAACAACAGCCAGCATATAGGTGGGGGTACCGTCGGAACGTAAACAAATCATGTCATCCAGCTGATCGTTCTGCCAGACAACGCACCCCTGCACCTGATCCTCGATCACCGTCTCACCCTCGCGCGGGGCCTTAAGGCGGATGACATAGGGCTGATCGGGGTGCTGATCGGGGGGCGTGTCGCGCCAGGGTGAGCGGAACAGGGTCGAGTGGCCCTCGGCCCTTGCCGCCTCGCGGAAGGCCGCGATCTCCTCCTGGGTTGAGAAGCATTTATAAGCATGGCCCGAGGCCAGCATCTGATGCGCAACCTCGGCGTGACGCGCAGCGCCGTCGAACTGGCTGACCGCTTCGCCGTCATGATCCAGCCCCAGCCAATCCAGCCCTTGCAGGATCGCCGCCGTCGCCTCGGGGGTAGAGCGTTCGCGGTCGGTGTCTTCGATCCTGAGCAGGAATTTTCCGCCCCGCCCTCGCGCGTAAAGCCAGTTGAACAGCGCGGTGCGCGCGCCGCCGATATGCAGATAGCCGGTGGGCGAGGGGGCGAAACGGGTGACGACGGGGCGCTCGGACATCTGCTTTGTTAACCTTCTGGAAACCATGTGGGGCCTAGGTTTGAGACCGATACCGGTAAGGGCGGGAGAGAACAAGGGTGCGGCCTGTGACAACTCTCGCCAATGCGCTAGCGGCAGAGCGCGGGCATCTCTTTCCATGGGGACCGGTGTTTCTGGCGCTTGGCATTGGGGGGTATTTTACACTGAAACTTGAGCCGCCGGTCTGGGCCTATGGGCTGATGCTGGCCGGTGCGGGCGGCGCCTTGGTGGCGGGGCGGGCCCTGCCCGAAGGGCTGCGTCCGCTGGCCACGGCGCTGGCGCTGGTTCTGATCGGTCTGGTTCTGGCGGGCGCACGGGCCCATTGGGTCGCCGCGCCGCAGCTGCCGTTTCGCTATTACGGGCCGATCGAGGGGCGCATCGTCTATATCGACCGAAGCCAGTCCGACCGCCCGCGTCTGACGCTGGACCGGGTGCGGCTGGAAAATACATCCCCCGCGCGCACGCCGGCGCGGGTGCGCGTGTCGCTGCATGGCGATCAAAGCTTTTTGCGCCCCGAACCGGGCATGATCGTTATGATGACCGGTCATCTGGCGCCGCCTCAGGGCCCGGTAGAGCCGGGCGGTTTCGATTTCCGGCGCAAGGCATGGTTCGAAGGGCTGGGCGCGGTGGGCTATACCCGATCGCCGGCGCTGGCGCTGGCGCCGGCGGCGCCGGGGCAGCCGGGCCTGTGGATCCACCGCATCCGCATTGCCCTGTCGCAGGGCATTCAGGCGCGCATCCCCGGCGAGGCGGGCGCATTCGCCGCCGCGATCCTGACCGGCGACCGCGCCGGTATCGGGGCCGAGACGCTAAGCGCGCTTCGGCGCTCGAACCTTGCGCATCTTCTGGCGATATCGGGGCTGCATATGGGGCTTTTGACAGGCTTTGTCTTTGCCGCCCTGCGCTTTGGTCTGGCGGCGATCCCCTATGTCGCGCTGCGCTGGCCGGTGAAAAAGCTGGCGGCAGTGGTGGCAATGGTGGCGGCGGCCATCTATCTGGCGCTGTCGGGGGGCAATATCGCCACCCAGCGCGCCTTTATCATGGTGTCGGTGATGCTGATCGCGGTGCTGCTTGACCGCAAGGCGATGACCCTGCGGGCGGTGGCGCTGGCCGCCTATATCGTGCTGCTCCTGCGACCCGAGGCGCTGACCGGCCCCGGTTTTCAGATGTCTTTTGCGGCCACGGCGGCGCTGGTGGCGGTCTTTGGCTGGCTGCGCGATCATCCGGGGGTGCAGGCGCGTCTGCCCGGCTGGCTGCGCCCGGTGCTGGCGCTGGTGATCTCTTCGGCAGTGGCGGGGGCGGCGACCGCGCCGATCGCGGCGGTGCATTTCAACCAGATCGCGCAGTTCGGCCTGATAGCCAATCTTCTGTCGGTGCCGGTCATGGGCACGGTGGTGATCCCCGCCGCGGTGCTGGGCGCGCTTCTTTATCCGCTGGGCCTGTCGCAGATCGCGCTTGAGGTCATGGCGCTGGCGATCAGCTGGATTTTGGGCGTCGCGCATTGGGTGTCCGGGCTTGAGGGGGCCACATCGCATGTGCCCACGCCCGGCCCTTGGGTTTTGCCGCTGATCGCCCTTGGCGGGGTGGGGGTGATCATCTGGCAGAGCCGGGCGCGGTTTCTGGGCCTGCCGGTCATGGCGCTTGGCTTTGCGATCTGGGCGGTCTCGGACCGGCCTGCGCTGCTGATCTCGGATGGCGGAGAGGTGTTCGGCCTGATGACCGGGGCGGGCCGGGCGATCAGTAAACCGCGCGGACAGGGCTTTGTCACCAAAAGCTGGCTGGAAAACGACGGCGACACCGCGCCGCAGCCCGTGGCATTTGAGCGCGCGGGGATCGGCGGCCAGAAAGGGGCGCTGGAATTTTCGCTGTCCGGTCAGGAGTTTGTGCATCTTTCGGGCAAATCGGCGCCGGACCGCCTTGCCGCGCTTTGCCGCCCGGGTGTCTGGATCATTCTGGCCGCTCGCGCCGGCCCGGCGCGCGATTGCAGGCTTTGGGATCAGACGCGCCTGCGCCAGACCGGCGCAATTGCGATCTATGAAGGCAGCGAGGGCCTGCGCATCGAAACCGCGCGCGAACGCTCGGGCGACAGGCTCTGGAACCGCGCCGGAGCGCGGCGCGCGCGCCGCTCTGACTGAGGGCGGGCGGGCAAACCCGGTCTAATAGCTGCGGATCAACCCGACCAGACGGCCCTGCACCTTGACCTGATCGCCATGAAACACCCGTGTTTCATAGGCCGGGTTGGCCGCTTCAAGGGCGATCGCCGAACCTTTGCGCCGGAACCGTTTCAATGTGGCCTCATGGCCTTCGACCAGCGCCACAACGATATCGCCGTTTTCGGCGGTCGAGGTTTCGCGGATGACCACGACATCGCCGTCGTTGATCCCGGCCTCGATCATGGAATCGCCTTTGACTTCAAGCGCATAGTGATGGCCCGAGCCTTTGAGCATCGATCCCGGCACGGCGATGTTATGCGACACTTCGCTGATCGCGGCGATCGGGGTGCCGGCGGCGATCCGGCCCATCACCGGCAGTTCCATCGCATGCACCGCCTCGACCGCCATCGCCGCCGGTGGCGGGGCGCTGCGATCACCGTCGATGACGCGCGGGGTGAAGCCGCCACCTTTTTCCATCGCATCGGGCAGTTTTATAATCTCAAGCGCGCGGGCGCGATGCGCCAGCCGGCGGATGAACCCACGCTCTTCCAGCGCGGTGATCAGGCGGTGAATGCCCGATTTCGACCGCAGATCAAGCGCCTCTTTCATCTCGTCGAACGAGGGCGGCACCCCGTCGCGTTTGACGCGCTTGTGTATGAATTCCAAAAGTTCCAGCTGTTTCTTGGTCAGCATCTGTCAAACCTCCACCCCATCGGGTTGCGCGCATTTGCGCGTTCTGCCCATGTTCTTAACATGTTCCCGGTTTGTGTCAACTCTGGCCTGAGCCGCGCGGCCTAGAGCGGCAGGTATTCCACCCTCTCGCCGGATTTGCGGGGCCCGTCGCCGGCGGGGCGGATCAGCAGGGCATTGGCCGCACTGAGCACGGTCAAAAGAGAGCTGTCCTGACGCTCAAAGGCATGAATGCCCTCAGCATCCAGCAGCGCGCGCATATAATGCTCGCGCGGGCCATTGGCCGGCAGATCGCGGCTTAGCACCGCGGTTTTTCGGGGCATTGCCGCGCCGCCAAGGCCCAGCATCTTGTGGATCATCGGGATCAGAAAGACCTGTCCGCAGACCAGCGCCGAAACCGGATTGCCCGGCAGGCCGAAAAGCGCGCTTTGCCCCAGCCGTCCGGCCATGATCGGCTTTCCGGGGCGCATGGCGACCTTATAGAAAGCGCGTTCCATCCCAAGGCTGGCGGCAACCTCGCCCACCAGATCATGATCGCCCTCCGAGGCGCCGCCGATCGTGACGATCAGATCCGCGCCCTGAGCCAGACCAAAGGCAGTCGTCAGCGAGCCATGGGTGTCGCGCGCAATCGGCAAAAGCCGGGCCTGTGCACCTGCGCGTTCGGCCAGAACCTTGAGCCCGAAGGAGTTGGAGGCGATGATCTGATCGGGGCCGGGGTTTTCGCCCGGCATCACCAATTCATCGCCCGTGGCCAAAATGGCGATCACCGGGCGGCGTGCAACGCGCACCTTCGGCACATTCATCGCCGCCAGCAGGGCAATCTCGGACGGGCCAAGCCGGCGCGGCGCCTCAAGGGCGGTGCCTTTGGAGAAATCGCCGCCGGCGGGGCGCAGGTAATGGGCGCTGTCCAGACGCGCACCAAGGGTGATTTGATCGCCCTCGCGGGTGACATCCTCTTGTATCACGATCCGGTCCGCGCCTTGGGGCACCGGCGCGCCGGTAAAGATCCGCACCGCCTGATCGGGGCCGACGGTACCGGAAAACCCGTGACCGGCGGCAGATTCGCCGATCACGGTGAACCGCGCCCCCGGCTGCACCTGATCGGCGCGCAGGGCATAGCCATCCATCGCCGAGGCCGCGAAAGGCGGCTGGTCGCGGGTGGCGCGGGCCGGTTCGGCCAGAATGCGGTCGCCCGCTTCCTGCAGCGCAAGCTCTTCTGGCTCAAGCGGGTCAACCAGCGCCAAAAGCGCCGCCAGTGCCTCGTCGACGGTGATCATGGCGCCTCGTAACGCCCTGATTTTCCGCCTTCTTTCAGTTTCAGGCGGATCTCGCCGATGGTCATGGATTTCTCGACCGCTTTGAGCATGTCATAGACCGTCAGCGCCGCCACCGACACGGCGGTCAGCGCCTCCATCTCGACGCCGGTCTGGCCGGTGGTCTTGACGGTGGCCGAAATGCGGATGCCGGGAAGGGCGGGATCGGGCACCAGATCGACCGCGACACGGGTGATCGGCAAAGGATGACAGAGCGGGATCAGATCGCTGGTCTTTTTGGCGCCGGTGATGCCGGCAATGCGGGCAATGCCCATGACATCGCCCTTCTTTGCCTCACCTTTCGTCGCAATTTCAAGAGTTTGCTGCGACATCTTCACGTAGCCTTCGGCCACGGCAAGCCGGTCTGTCACCGATTTATCCGACACATCGACCATATGGGCATCGCCCTTGGCGTCAAAATGCGTCAGCCCGGTCATCAGATGCCCCCGGCGGTCAGCGGGTTGGCCAAAAGCGCGCGGGTCGCACCGGCCACATCCTCCTGCCGCATCAGGCTTTCGCCGATCAGAAAGGCGCGTGCGCCGTAGCGGGCCAGATCGGCCAGATCCTCGGGCGTGTTCAGACCCGATTCCGATACGATGACCCGGTCCGCCGTCGCCATCCGTGCCAGTTTGCGTGTCGTGTCGAGGTTGGTCTCGAATGTATTGAGATCGCGGTTATTGATCCCCAGAAGCGGCGATTTGAGAAGCTGGGCGCGCTCAAGCTCGGCCTCGTTATGGACCTCGACCAGAACGTCCATGTCCCAGCCGATCGCGGCCTCTTCCAGCTCATGGGCCTGCGCGTCGCTGACGGTAGCCATGATGATCAGGATGCAATCGGCATGCAGCGCGCGCGCCTCGGTCACCTGATAGGGGTCATAAAGGAAATCCTTGCGCAGGCAGGGCAGATCGACCGCCTCATGCGCCGCCGTCAGATAGCTGTCATCGCCCTGAAACGAGGGGCCATCGGTCAGCACCGAAAGACAGCTGGCGCCGCCTTCGGCATAGGCTTTGGCCAAAGCGGGGGGATCGAAATCGGCCCGGATCAACCCTTTGGAGGGGCTGGCCTTCTTGATCTCGGCAATCAGCCCGTATCCTTCGCGCGTGGCATCGATCAGACGTCTGGCAAATCCGCGTGGCGCGGGCGCGGCGCGGGCTGCATCCTCAAGCGAGGCGAGCGGGCGCTCTTCCTTGCGGGCGGCGATCTCATCGATCTTATAGGCTTTGATCTTGTCCAGAATTGTGCTCATGAAAAACACCTATCTTGTGTGGCGTCCGATGAAAAGGGATGACCGGCGGCCCGGGGCCGGATAACGCATCGATTTCAGGTCGCGCCCCGGCGCGCCCATGCAGGTCTAGCCCGACGTGATCTGGGCCAGAAGTTCGACTTTTTCCAGTGCCTTACCGCTGTCGATCGCCTCTTCCGCCATCTCGCGCCCCTCGCTCAGGTTGCTGGCCTTGCCGGCCACAACCAGCGCCGCCGCAGCGTTCAGAAGAACCGCATCGCGATAGGCCGAGCTTTCGCCGCCCAGCAGCGCGCGAAAAGCCTTGCCATTTTCTTGCGGCGTGCCGCCAAGGATCGCCTCGAACGGATGTTCGGGCAGGCCGGCATCCTCGGGGTGGATCTCACGCTCGCTCACCGTGCCATCGTTCAGATCGGCAACATAGCTGACCCCGCAGATCGACAACTCATCAGTGCCGTCGCTGCCATGCACCAGCCAGGCGCGCTCGCTTCCCAGTTCGGACAGCGTTTCGGCCATGGGCCGGATCAGATCGCGCGAAAACGCGCCGGTCAACTGGCGTTTGACCCCGGCGGGGTTGGTCAGCGGGCCCAGAATGTTGAAAATCGTGCGGGTGCCCAGCTCGGCCCGGGTGGGCATCACATGTTTGATCGCCGGATGGTGCATCGGCGCCATCATAAAGCCGATCCCGGCCTCGGCCAGCGCGCGTTCCACCACCTCGGGGCCGACCATCACCTCGATCCCCATCTGGCCAAGGGCATCGGCAGCCCCCGATTTTGACGACAGGTTGCGGTTGCCATGCTTGGCCACCACCACGCCCGCGCCGGCCACGACAAAGGCGGTCGCGGTCGAGATATTGAGCGTGCCCATGCCATCGCCGCCGGTGCCGACGATATCCATCGCCCCTTGCGGCGCGCGCACCGGTTTGCATTTGGCGCGCATCACGGCGGCGGCGGCGGCGTATTCCTCGACCGTCTCGCCCCTTGTGCGCAGCGCCATCAGCAGCCCGCCGATCTGGCTGGGCGTGGCCTGACCCTCGAACAGGATCTCAAAGGCCGCCTCGGCCTCGGCGCGGGTCAGGGGGCGGTCGGCGGCGGCGCCGATCAGCGGTTTGATTGCATCGCTCATGCCGGTACTTTCGTGGAATTGAGGAAATTTTCGAGCAATTTATGCCCATGTTCCGAGGCGATGCTTTCGGGGTGAAACTGCACCCCTTCGATCGGTAGTTCGCGGTGGCGCAGGCCCATGATCGTGCCATCCTCCAACTCGGCCGTGACCTCAAGCACATCAGGAAGGCTTTGCCGTTCGACGATCAGCGAATGATAGCGCGTCGCCTGAAAGGGCGAGGGCAGGCCGGCGAAAACCCCGGTCCCCTTGTGATGCATCACGCCCATCTTGCCATGCACGATCTCATGACAGCGCACGACCTTGCCGCCAAAGGCCTGTCCGATGGTCTGATGGCCCAGACAGACCCCCAAAAGCGGCGTGCGCGTTTCGGCGGCGGCCTGTGTCAGCGCCAGACAGATACCGGCCTGTGACGGATCGCAGGGGCCCGGCGACAGCAGGATCGCCTCGGGGCGCATGGCCATTGCCTCCTGCACGTTCAGCGCATCGTTGCGCCGCACCTCGACATCCGCGCCCAGCTCGCCCAGATAATGGACAAGGTTATAGGTGAAACTGTCGTAGTTATCGATCAAAAGCAGCATTTATGCACCCATGTGAGAGGGAGGGGTGGGAGACACCTCCGGATCGCGGTATACATGAGACGAGGCGCGGGGTGTGGTCAAGGTCTGACCGCCCGCGGATAAGCAGGAAAAAGAGGGGGTGACCTCCATGTTGCGTGGTTTTCTGTCCGGTGTCTTCTGGGGGCTGGTCGTTTCTGTCGTGGTTCTGGCCGGGGCTTCGGTGCTGGGGCATCTGCCGGACAAGCCGGTTTCTGCCGGCACGCCCGAGGTCGAAGTGCCCGCCGGATCCAGCTTTAACCGCGACGCGCCCGAAGGGCCGGCGGCGCTTCCCGCCACTGATAAGAACATCGCCACCACGCAGGCGCCCGTAGTGGCCCAGCCCAAGGCCGAGGCGCCCTATGCTCCAAATGCCGATACCGCAACCCCGGCCCAGCCCGAGGCCGGCGCATTGCCCCAGTCCACGGGCCCCGCGCCGCAACCCTCTGATGCGCCCGGCGCCGTAGCGATCGGCGGGGAAAGCCCGGTTCTGCCCAACCCGCAATCGATGGCGCCCAAGGCGCCCGGCGCCGATAGCGCGCCGTCGGCATCCGCGGCCACCTTGCCGCCCGCGCCGCAAAGCCCGCCGGCAAAACCGGCGCCCGAGGCAGGCGCGCCGGCACCTGCCACGCCATCTGCTGCCCCATCGGTTGCACCGTCTCAGGCTCAGGCGCCCGGCCCGGCGCCTGACGCGCCGCAGCTGCCGCAGACGCTACAGATCGGTCAGGCCGGAAATGCCGACGTGGCGGGGGTGACCACCGACCGGCTGCCGCGAATCGGTGATCTGCCGCCCGCCGAAGCCGCCGCGCCCGCCCGCAAGATCCCCTGGATCGAGGCTTTTGCCGCCCCCTTTTCCAATCCCGATGCCAAGCCGCTGATGAGCATTGTTCTGATCGACGTCAAGCCGCGCCCGACGCCCCGGCAACTGGCCGAGTTTCCCTTTCCGGTGACCTTTGCGGTCGATCCGGCCCAGCCTGATGCGGGTGAGGCGATGGCGCTTTACCGGCGCGCGGGGTTCGAAGTGGCCATGCTGGTCACGCTGCCCGCTGAAATGACGGCCAAGGACGCTGAGGTGAATTTCGAGATCTACAAGCGTGTGCTGCCCGAGGCGGTCGCGCTTATGGATGCCAAAGACAGCGCCGCCCAGACAAACCGCGCCCTTCTGGGCGAGGTTATGGCGATCCTGAAAGACAGCGGCATGGGGCTTGTCAGCTATCCCCAAGGGCTCAATACTGCGCTTCAGATCGCTCAGCGGCAGGGGGTTCCGGCGCAGCCGGTCTTTCGCAGCTTTGACAGCAATGGCGAAACCCCGGTCGTGATGCGGCGCTTTCTGGATCAGGCGGCCTTTCGCGCCGGGCAGGAAAACGGCGTGATCGTTGTGGGGCATGCGCGGGCGCAAACCATCCAGACACTGGTGGAATGGGGCGTGCAGGGCCGGGCGACAACCGTGGCGCTGGCGCCCCTGTCGGCGGTTCTGACGCTTGGTCCGCGCTAGCCGTTCGAGCGGCCGGCGAAACGGCCGGCATCCTGCGCGGCCATGCGGATCGCCTTGGACTTGTTGACCGTTTCCTGAAACTCGGCCTCGGGGTCACTGTCGTGAACGACGCCGCCGCCGGCCTGCATGTAAAGCGTTTCATCCTTGATGACCGCCGTGCGCAGCGCGATGCACATATCCATATCGCCATTGGCCGCGAAATAGCCGACACCGCCGCCATAAACGCCGCGCTTTTCCGGTTCTAGCTCGTCGATGATCTCCATCGCGCGCACCTTGGGCGCGCCCGAGACGGTGCCCGCCGGAAGCCCCGCCAGCAGTGCCGACAGCGCGTCCTGATCATCGGCCAGCTCACCCACCACGTTGGAGACGATGTGCATCACATGGCTGTAGCGTTCGATGATGAATTTCTCGGTCGGGCGGACGGTGCCTATTTTCGACACTTTGCCGGTATCGTTGCGGCCCAGATCCAGCAGCATCAGATGTTCGGCCAGCTCTTTCTGATCGGCCAGAAGATCAGCCTCAAGCGCGCGGTCCTCCTGCGGCGTGGCGCCGCGCGGACGGGTGCCGGCGATGGGGCGGATCGTGACTTCTTTGTCAAAGACCCGGACCAGAATCTCGGGGCTGGCGCCGATCACCTGAAAACCGCCGAAATTGAAATAGAACATGAAGGGCGAGGGGTTGGTGCGCCGCAGCGAGCGATAGAGCGAAAACGGCGGCAGCGTGAAGCTTTGTGACCACCGTTGAGCCGGGACGACCTGAAAGATATCGCCGGCGCGGATGTATTCCTTGGCCTTTTCGACCGCAGCAAGATAACCCGCTTTGGTGAAATTCGACTGCGGCTCGCCGATCTGCGTGGCTTCGCCCAGATCGCGGGTTTCGCCGGGCAGGGCGCGGTCAAGATCACGCACCGCATCCATCACCCGCTCGGCCGCCTGAGCGTAAGCCGCCCGCGCCGACAGATTGTCGCCCGCCCAGACCGGCGAGACGACCGTCACCTCGCCCTTGACCCCGTCCAGAACCGCCACCACCGAAGGGCGCAGCATGATCGCATCGGGCAGATCCAGAGGATCGGGATTGACGTTCGGCAGATGCTCGACCAGCCGGATCATGTCATAGCCCAGATAGCCGAAAAGCCCGGCGGCCGAGGCCGGAAGGTCGTCGGGCAGATCAATACGGCTTTCCGCGATCAGCTGGCGCAGGGTATCGAGGGGAGAGCCTTCAAGCTCCTCAAAGCCTTCGGGATCGAACCGGGCCTGCCGGTTGATCCGGCTGACATCACCGCGGCATTCCCAGATCAGATCGGGTTTCAGACCGATGATCGAATAACGCCCGCGCACCTCGCCGCCGGTTACAGATTCCAGCATGAAAGCATCGCGCGCGCCGCCGCCCAGTTTCAGCATCAGCGATACCGGCGTATCAAGATCGGCGGCAAGCCGGGCATAGACGACCTGATTGCGCCCCTCGGCATGGCCTGCCTTGAAGGCCTCGAATTCCGGGATCAGCTGCATGGCTTCAGGGGAATTGAGTGTGAACGGCATTGATCGCCGTCTGATTGATGGTGATCCCGGCCGTCGACTGAATGGCGGCGGCGTAGGAATCAAAGATATCCTGCGACAAAAGCTGCGCCGTCTGCTTTTCGATCGCGGTGCGCACGGCGGCGGTTTCGGCATCGCCCAGATCGGCCGGAACGATCTTGTCCAGCCGCACGATAAAGGCCGCCTCGTCGCCCTGAAGCACGCGCACCTCGCCCTCTTTCATGTCAAAGACCTGAGACACAAGATCCCTTGGCGTGCCTTCGATAAAGGCATCGCGGGTCTGGCCCTCTTCCACCGTGGCGGTCAGGCCAAGCGCGGCCATCTGCGTGCCCTGTTTCACCGAAGGCACCAGCGAATTGGCCAGTTCCATCAGCCGTTTGGTGACCTCGGCGCGCTCCCAGCCGGCGGCGACCTTATCCTTGACCTGATCCAGCGGCTGCAGTTGCGGCGGGATGATCTTGTTAAGCTTCAGCGCGAAAATCCCGCCATCGTTCAACTCGTTCACCGCCGGGAAATCATCCACCTTGGCGCTTGCGGCGGCATCCTGAAATGCCTGATAGCCGGCGATGCCGCCTTCCGAGGCAGGGGTCCATTTGATCGTGCCCAGAACCATCGGAGTTTCGGCAGCAACTTCTTTCAGCGTGGCGCCACCGGCAAGCAGATCGTCGACTGCGGTGATCTCATCGGTGATCTTGCGGCGCGCCCGTTCGGCGGCGATTTCGGTGAAAAGCTGTTTGCGGGCATCCTTGAAACTGGTGGTTTCGGCCGGCAGGATCGCATTGACCCGGAAAATTGCCGGGCCAAGCACAGTGGGCTGAGGCCCGACAAGCCCCGGCGCCTTCAGTGCGAAAACTGCTTTGCCGGCATCGCCCAGATCCGCGACCGTGACATCGCCCATGTCGACATCGGTCAGTGTCAGGCCGCGTTCCTCGACCAGTTTGTCAAATGTGATCTTGCCATCCTTCAGCCGGGCCATCGCCGCGGCGGCCTCGGCCTCATCTGCGAATACCAGCCGCTCGACCAGCCGCCGCTCGGGGCGGTTGAATTCGCTGATCCGGTCCTGATAGGCGGCTTTCAGCGTTTCCTCATCGATCTTGATCGTATTGACGATCATGTCGGGGGTCATCCAGACATAGGTGATGTCCCGCGCCTCGGGCAGGGTGAACTCGGCCTTGTTGGCGTTGTAATATTCTTCCAGCTGGGCCTGCGTCGGGGCGCCGGGCGCGGTGACCAGATCGGCGCGCTTCAGCGCGGCCCAGGTGAAATTGCGCGCTTCCTTGACATAGTCCAGAAGCGTGCTGGTAAAGGTGCCCGGTGCGACCACGCCCGACATCACGGCGGTCTGCAAAAGGCTGCGCGCGGCCTCGTCCCGGATTACGCTTTCGAACCCGGCCTCTTTGAGGTTGGCCCGCTCAAGCGCATAGCGATAGGCCTCGCGGTCGAACTTGCCATCGGTGCCCTGAAAGGCGGGGATCTGTACGATCTGATCGCGCACCCGGGTATCGCCGACCGAAACGCCAAGGCGCTGGGTTTCATTGTCAAGCGCGGCTTTGACCAGAAGGCTGCGCAGCACCCGCTTGTCCAGCCCGAAGGCCAGAGCCTGACTAAGTGGCAGGGGCTTGCCGGTCTGCGCCTGAAAGGCGTTCAATTCGTCCTGAAGCGCGCGGGCGTAATCCTGAACCGTAATTTCACGTTTGCCGACGGTGGCCACCGCTTGCGACGATCCGCCGAAATTCGCGGTGCCGAAACCGGCCAAACCCACGATAAGAAGGCCAAGTATGATCCAGACGATCGCCTGTGATGCCTTGCCCTTTGCTGCGCCTGCCATTTCTCGCCTCCGTTCGAATGTCGAAGCGATCAATAGGCGGTTGCAGGCAGGGGGGCAAGAGGCGCCGCGCTAGCGTTCTTTCACAGATGAGAGACGATCGAAAAGCGTCGCGATCCCGGTGCTGTCGACATTGGCAAAGGCAAGGCGCAGCTGGCGCTGCCCGCCTGGATCGCCGGCGGGGGTGAACATCGTGCCGGGAAGGCACAGAACCGCCGCCTCATCCACCAGCCGCTGGGCCAGCCTGTCGGAAGGCTCGTCAAAGGGATGCTGCACATAGGCGAAATAGGCGCCGCAGCCCAACAGGCGCCAGCCGTCAAGCCGCGGGAAGTTGTCCCCGATCGCGGCGCGGCGGCGCAAAATCTCGGCCCGCTCACCGGCCAGCCATTGCGCCAGATTACGCATCCCCCAAAGGGCGGCGCGCTGGCCGATCTGATTGGGGCAGATGGCGACGGTGTCGAGAAATTTCTCAATCTCGGCCAGCCGCGCCCGGCTTGCCACAACCGCGCCCACACGGTGCCCGGTCAGGCGGTAAGCTTTGGAAAAGGAATAAAGATGGATCAGCGTCTCGGCCCAGTCCGGATCGGTGAACAGATCATGCGGCGCGCCGCTGCGGCTGTCGAAATCGCGGTAGGTCTCATCGACGATCAGGGCCAGTCCGTGCGCGCGGGCCAGATCGTAAAAACCGCGCAATATCTCGGGCGGGTATTCGGCGCCGGTGGGATTGTTGGGGCTCACCAGAACAATCGCGCGGCTGCGCGGGGTGATCAGGGCGGCGGCGGCCTCGGGCTGGGGGATCATGCCGGCGCCGCAGGGCAGGGGCACGGTCGCGATCCCGGCCATATCCAGCCACATCTTGTGATTGAAATACCAAGGCGTGGGCAGGATCACCTCATCGCCCGGACCTGCCAGCGTGGACAGGACGGCGGCAAAACCCTGATTGCAGCCCGAGGTGATGGCGACCTGCGCCTCTTCGATCGCGCCGCCGTAGGCCGCCGACCATTGCCCCGCCACTTCGGCACGCAATTCAGGCAGGCCCAGAACCGGCCCGTAAAGATGCGCCTCGGCATCGTTCATGACGATGTCGGCGATGGCGCGGCGCATGGTTTCGGGCGGCGGATCCACCGGCGCCGCCTGACTGACGTTCAATAGGGGCCGCTCGGGCGAAAAATGCGCCTCGGCAATCCAGCGCCGCGCCTCCATCACGGGCGGGCGTTCGGTTGCTGCCATAGCCGGGTTCAAAGGGTGGGGCTGCTTGGTCAACCTACGGGGCCTTCCACAGATGCGCCGGGCGCCTGCCGGCGGATCTGCATCCACTCGCGCCAGACCAGAATGATGATCAGGATATCAAACAGCGACAGAAATATCATGACGGGCGACAGCGTGAGGTAAAACCTGACGAACTGATAAATGACAAATGCGCCAAGAACGATGATCGAGACCGGATAAGACCAGAGCCATCGTTTGAGCAATGCAAGTGCAATCACCGCGTTCAGCACGCCATGGCCTGCAAAATACAAGACATAGAATGTATGCGCCTCGACCGAAAAGGCAGAGACTGAGTGCATCAGCCAGCTGGCCAGAGGGTCCGTCGGATCCTGCTGCGTTTCAGCGGCCGTCAACTCTGCGACCAGAGCGATCATTTTGTTTTTCGAGGTAACCGCCAAACCAGCCGCCGCCGCCAGCTGCGCCAGCCCTAGCCCCAGTTTGAACAGGACAGAAGCAAGAAAGCCGCTGTGCAGCAGCCGGTCTTTCGTCGAGCGTTCGGATCCGGTGACTGGCATTCTGGTCCTTAGTCGTTGCCGCGGTAGGGCTCGACATATTGCAGGGCCATGTCCCAGGGGAAAAAGATCCAGGTGTCCTGGCTGACGCCGGTGATGAATGTATCGACCTGAGGCTCGCCCTTGGGCTTGGCATAGACGGTGGCGAAATGGGCGTTTGGATAAAGATCGCGCACCAGTTCCAGCGTTTTCCCGCTGTCGACGAGATCGTCGATCACCAGAATACCGGTGCCGTCGCCCATCATTTCGGCATCGGGCGATTTGAGCACCCGCGCCTTGGTCTGGCTTTGATGGTCATAGCTTTTGACGCTGATCGTATCGACCGTGCGGATATCCAGCTCGCGCGCGACGATCATCGCGGGCGCCATGCCGCCGCGGGTGATCGCGACGACGGCCTTCCACGCCCCGTCATCGGGGCCCTTGCCATCCAGACGCCATGCCAGCGCGCGGCTGTCGCGGTGCATCTGGTCCCAGCTGACGTGAAAACCCTTTTCATGTGGCAAACGGTCGGTCATGCCTTATTCCTTCGTAATATCAGGCGCATCGACCGCCTTCATACCAACAACGTGATAGCCGGCATCGACATGCAGAACCTCGCCCGTCACGGCCGAGCCGAGGTCGGACAAAAGATAAAGTGCCGATTTGCCGACCTCGTCCTGTGTCACCGTCCGGCGCAGCGGCGAGTTATATTCGTTCCACTTCATGATATAGCGGAAATCACCGATCCCGCTGGCCGCCAGCGTCTTGATCGTGCCGGCGCTGATGGCGTTGACGCGAATGCCGTCCTTGCCCAGATCCTCGGCCAGATAGCGCACGCTGGCCTCAAGCGCGGCCTTGGCAACGCCCATGACGTTATAATGTGGCATGACTTTTTCGGCGCCGTAATAGGTGAGCGTCAGGCATGAACCGCCATCGGTCATCATCTTTTCGGCGCGCTGCACCACGGCCGTAAAGGAATAGACCGAGATATCCATCGACATCTGGAAATTGGCGCGGCTGGTGTCGACATAACGCCCGCGAAGCTCGGATTTATCCGAAAAACCAATGGCGTGAACGATAAAGTCCAGCTTGCCCCAGCGCTTTTCCAACTCGGCAAACAGCGCATCGATCGACGCCTCGTCCCCCACGTCGCAGGGCAGCACGATATCCGATCCAACCGAAGCGGCCAGCGGACCGACCCGTTTTTTCAGCGCCTCGCCCTGATATGAAAAGGCCAGTTCGGCGCCCTGTTCGGCGCAGGCCTTTGCAATGCCCCAAGCGATCGATTTGTCATTGGCCAATCCCATGATCAGACCGCGCTTGCCATCCATAAGCTGTGTTGACATCTGCCCCTCGCTTGAAGTGAAACTGTCCCAGACGTTTAGGCGATCCCCCGATCCCCATCAAGTGCAGTAGATCAACTCGGCTGCAGGGAATGATCCGGACCGGAGGCGCGCGCGACCTTCAACCCGATGAGGCACCCATGGAACGTGACGGAATTTTCGCTGGCGACAACCCTTTTGAGATTGCGCGCAGCTGGCTGGCCGAAGCGGCCCGGACCGAGCCGCGAGATCCCAATGCGGTGGCGTTGGCGACCGTCGATGAAACCGGCATGCCCAATGTGCGCATAATGCTGCTGAAAGAGATCGAGGATAACGCGCTGGTTTTCTATACTAATTACAACAGCACCAAGGCGCGCGAGTTGATGACAAGCGGCAAGGCGGCGCTGGTGATGCATTGGAAGTCGCTGGGCCGTCAGGTGCGCGCGCGCGGGTTGATCGAGAAAGAGGACGGCCCGCAGGCGGATGCCTATTATGCCACCCGGCCGCTCAAAAGCCGCCTGGGCGCATGGGCCTCGCGGCAGTCACAGCCGCTGTCGTCACGTCAGGAGATGATCGACGAGGTCGCCCGGCAGGAAGCCGAGCAGGGCGAGAACCCCGCCCGTCCGCCTTTCTGGGGCGGCTTCCGCCTTCGCCCGCTTCAGATGGAGTTTTGGGCGGATGGTGAGTTTCGTCTGCACGATAGATTTATCTGGTCGCGTGATGAATTAACAAAGCCTTGGAATATCAAGAGGTTGTGGCCTTAAAATTCGCGAAGCGCGAGTTGCACTAACCTTTTGGACAGTTCTTTTCACTTGCAACGGACATTCTCCCGGTCGAAAAGGTTGCGGGGGAAGATGATGGAGCGCCATGAGCGCTGAAGTGATGACAAAAGAAGAAGAATTATCGGGCCGGCGTGTCGTGGGGCATGTAAAGTGGTTCGATCCGACCAAGGGCTTTGGATTCGTTGTTGCCGACGAGGGTGGGCCGGATATTTTGCTGCATGCCAATGTTCTGCGTAACTTTGGGCAAAGTTCGGTTGCCGATGCCTCGGCGATCGAGCTGACGGTGCAGGAAACCGAGCGCGGGATGCAGGCCACCGAAGTTCTCAGAATCGATCCACCGGACGTTGAACCGGTGGCGCTTGAGGATATCGATGTTCTGACGCCCGAAGAATTGGCCGCCGAGCCCCTGTTGCCGGCGCGCGTGAAATGGTTCGACAAGACCAAAGGGTTCGGCTTTGCGAATGTCTTTGGCTGCCCAGAGGATATTTTCGTGCATGTTGAGGTTCTGCGCCGTTCGGGCCTTGCCGATCTGCAGCCGGGCGAGGCGATCTGCCTGCGTGTGACCGACGGCAAGCGTGGACGGATGGCGACGATCGTGGCATCCTGGGAAGTGGCAAACCGGGAAAGGTAAATGATCCGGCGTATCGTTCTGGGATTATGTGCGGCCATTGTTCTGGCGGGCCCGGTGGCCGCCGGCACCGATTGCACGCGTGCGCGGGCGGACCTGAAAGGCGACTGGGGGCAGGCGCGGTTTTCGGTCGAGATTGCCGATACCCCCGCCTCACGCGCCCGCGGCCTTATGTATCGCGAGAATATGGCCCGTTTCGCGGGCATGCTGTTTTTCTTTCCTAAGCCGCAAAGCGTCAGCTTCTGGATGAAAAACACACTCATCCCGCTGGACATGCTGTTTATCACTGAAAAGGGACGGGTGGCAAAGATCCACGAAAACGCGGTGCCGGGCGATCTGACCCCGATCAGCGGCGGCGAAGGGATTCTGGCGGTGCTTGAGATCAACGGCGGCATGGCCAGGCGGCTGGGGATCGAGGTTGGCAGCGTGATCCGCCATCCCGGTTTCGACCAATCGGCGGCGCTTTGGCCCTGTTCGGAGAGTTAGCTCTTTTCAACGCCGCCCCGGGACGCTAGAGACATCGCTGTTCGGGGCGTAGCGCAGCCTGGTAGCGCGGCGGTTTTGGGAACCGTAGGTCGTAGGTTCGAATCCTATCGCCCCGACCACTTTTTCAAGCATTATTAACCGCCTGACCAACTGTGGCCTTTTCGCAATTGCGTTGCCGTTACGTCACGGATGTGCCGGGCCTTGGCCTGCTGCGGGCAACGAATCCAAATCCGCCCCGAAACCGTCCATCTTCTGTTAATCGTTAAACTTCACGCCGTAACGACGCCGAAGTTAAGGGCTTTTTAAGCATGGTTGCGCGGCGGTCATAACCCGCCCGGAGGCCGGCCCATGATTTGCCCGATCGGTCAAGGAAAACTTGTCACAAAATCGTTGATTTTTCCGTTGACCCGATATGCCACTATACGCCAAGTTGTGGAGACTGACCGCTAAGCCACAATATATAGTGGTAGCTGTGCTGGGACGGAAGACTACCAGGAAAACATGCGATTGCATTGGCAATTGCTGCATGGACGGTGCGCAACGCCTGTCCACACGGGGAAGCTTTGACCTTGGCGAGTGAGCGGTGGTGCCGGAATCGCGGAGCTGTGGCCCTGAGAGCCTCACACCGCAAAATTGAGACCATTCAACGAGGCAGAAGTTGAACAATGAAAATAGAACGTAAATTCACCAAGGCAGGACGGGACGCTTATGCGGACGTGGCCTTTACCACGACCTCGTCTGAAATCCGCAACCCAGACGGGACAGTGGTGTTCAAGCTGGAAAACATCGAGGTTCCCAAAAGCTGGAGTCAGGTGGCCTCGGACGTTCTGGCACAAAAATATTTCCGCAAGGCGGGCGTGGCGCCCAAGCTTAAGCGCGTCAAGGAAAAGGACGTGCCAGAATTTCTGTGGCGCTCGGAGCCGGCAACAGATGAGCGCGGCGGCGAAACCTCGGCGCGGCAGGTCTTTGACCGTCTGGCCGGCGCATGGGCCTATTGGGGCTGGAAGGGCGGCTATTTCTCGACCGAAGAGGACGCCAGCGCCTATTATGACGAGATGCGCTATATGCTGGCCACCCAGCGCGCGGCGCCAAACAGCCCGCAGTGGTTCAACACCGGGCTGCATTGGGCCTACGGCATCGACGGGCCGGCACAGGGGCATTTCTATGTCGACTACAAAACCGGCAAGCTGACCAAATCCAAATCCTCCTACGAGCATCCGCAGCCGCACGCCTGTTTCATCCAGTCGGTGAGCGATGATCTGGTGAACGAAGGCGGGATCATGGATCTGTGGACGCGTGAGGCGCGTCTGTTCAAATACGGCTCGGGCACCGGCACCAACTTCAGCTCGCTGCGCGGCGAGGGCGAAGGTCTTTCGGGCGGCGGCAAATCCTCGGGGCTGATGGGCTTTCTGAAAATCGGCGACCGGGCGGCCGGCGCGATCAAATCGGGCGGTACCACGCGCCGCGCGGCCAAGATGGTCATCTGTGACGCCGATCACCCCGATATTGAGGATTTCATCAACTGGAAAGTGATCGAAGAGCAGAAGGTCGCCGCCATCGTCGCCGGCTCGAAAATGCACGAGGCGCATCTGAACGAGATTTTCGCCGCGATCAAATCCTGGGACGGCAAGGCCGAAGACGCCACCGACCCCAAGGCGAACGAGACGCTGAAGGGTGCTATTCGCAAGGCCAAAAAGGTCGCCATCCCCGAAACTTACGTCAAGCGGGTGCTGGATTACGCACGCCAGGGCTATGACAGTATCGAATTTCCGACCTATGACACCGATTGGGACAGCGAGGCCTATAACTCGGTCTCGGGTCAGAACTCGAACAACTCGGTCCGGGTGACCGATGCCTTCCTCAAGGCGGTCAAGGAAGACGCAGACTGGGACCTGATCAACCGCGTGGACGGCAAGGTTGCCAAGACGGTGCGGGCCCGCGATCTGTGGGAACAGATCGGCCATGCGGCTTGGTCCTGTGCCGATCCGGGCATTCAGTATCACGATACGGTCAACGCCTGGCATACCTGCCCCGAAGATGGTGAAATCCGCGGCTCGAACCCCTGTTCGGAATATATGTTTCTGGACGATACCGCCTGTAACCTCGCTTCGATGAACCTGCTGACCTTCTATCAGGGCGGTGAGTTTCAGGCCGAAGATTACATGCATGCCACCCGCCTGTGGACGGTAACGCTTGAGATTTCGGTCACCATGGCGCAGTTCCCGTCGCGCGAAATCGCGCAGCTGTCCTATGATTTCCGTACCCTGGGCCTGGGATATGCCAATATCGGCGGTTTGCTGATGAATATGGGCTATGGCTATGACAGCGACGAAGGGCGCGCCATCTGCGGCGCCTTGACCGCGATCATGACCGGTGTGGCCTATGCCACCTCGGCCGAAATGGCCGGGGAGCTTGGCCCCTTCGCCAAATATGAAAAGAACGCCGCGCATATGCTGCGGGTGATGCGCAATCACCGTAACGCGGCCTATGGCAAAACCACGGGGTATGAGGATCTGGCAGTGCGCCCGGTGGCGCTCGACCATAAGGGGTGCCCCGATCAGCAGCTGATCGAACTGGCCAAATCGGCCTGGGACGAGGCGCTGGCGCTGGGTGAAAAGAACGGCTATCGCAACGCGCAATCCACGGTTATCGCACCCACCGGCACCATTGGTCTGGTGATGGATTGCGACACCACAGGAATTGAACCGGACTTTGCCCTGGTAAAGTTCAAAAAGCTGGCCGGAGGCGGTTACTTCAAGATCATCAACCGCTCCGTCCCGGCGGCGTTGGAGACGCTTGGGTATTCTCCCGCCCAAATAGAAGAGATTGTCTCCTTCGCTGTCGGCCATGGTACGCTGGGCAATGCGCCCGGGATCAACCACACATCGCTGGTCGGTCACGGGTTCGGTCAGGCCGAGATCGACAAGATCGAAGCCGCGCTTCCCAGCGCATTCGACATTCGTTTCGTGTTCAACCAATGGACGCTGGGCGAGGAGTTCTGCACCAAGACGCTGGGCATTCCGGCCGAAAAGCTGAACGATCCTTCCTTTGATCTGCTTCAGTCGCTGGGCTTCAGCCGGTCCGAGATCGAGCTTGCCAACGATCATGTCTGCGGGACCATGACCCTTGAAGGGGCGCCGCATCTGCAGGAAAAGCACTACTGCATCTTCGATTGCGCCAATCCCTGCGGCAAGAAAGGCAAGCGTTTCCTGAGCGTTGACAGCCATATCCACATGATGGCCGCAGCGCAGTCGTTCATCTCGGGGGCGATCTCGAAAACCATCAACATGCCCAATGACGCGACGATCGAAGATTGTCAGGCGGCCTATGAGCTAAGCTGGTCGCTGGGCGTGAAGGCCAATGCGCTTTACCGCGACGGCTCAAAGCTGAGCCAGCCTCTGGCGGCGGCACTGGTCGAGGATGACGATGAGGCGGCCGAGATCCTTGAAAGCGGTACGGCGCATGAAAAGGCTGCCGTTCTGGCCGAAAAAGTGGTCGAGAAGGTAATCATCAAAGAGGTGTTCAAATCGCACCGCGAAAAGCTGCCCGAGCGGCGCAAGGGCTATACCCAGAAGGCCGTCGTCGGCGGGCATAAGGTGTATCTGCGCACCGGCGAGTATGAAGATGGCGCCCTGGGCGAGATTTTCATCGACATGCACAAGGAAGGCGCCGGTTTCCGCGCGATGATGAACAATTTTGCCATCGCCGTCTCGGTCGGTCTGCAATATGGCGTGCCGCTGGATGAATTTGTCGAGGCTTTCACCTTTACCCGGTTCGAACCGGCGGGAATGGTGCAGGGCAACGACAGCATCAAGAGCGCCACCTCGATCCTTGACTATATCTTCCGCGAACTGGCGGTCAGCTATCTGGATCGGACCGATCTGGCGCATGTCAAACCCGAAGGCGAAAGCTTTGACGCGCTGGGCCGGGGCGATGAAGAGGGCAAGCGCAATTTCGGCGAGGTTTCGGAAACGGCGGCGTCAAAATCGCTTGAGGTGCTCAAACAGATCAGCTCCACCGGCTATCTTAGAAAACGTGTTCCGCAGGAACTGGTGGTGCTGCAGGGCGGCGCCGGCGATGCGGCCATGGCGCTGAATGCGGCGACCGACCCGATGGCGGCGCTTCAGACACTGGTGCCGCAGACCAGCGCGGCGGCGGCTGCGGCGGTCGGGGCGGTACCGATGGACGCGCGCAGCAAGGCCAAGATGCAGGGCTATGAGGGCGATCCCTGCGGCGAATGCGGAAACTACACACTGGTGCGCAACGGCACCTGCATGAAGTGCAACACATGCGGGGGCACCAGCGGCTGTAGCTGAGGGAATTGAAGGAAAGGACCGGGCGGACCATCAGGTTTCGCCCGGACCAACGAAAGGCGGACCTGCGGATTTCTGAGAAATCCAACTTGTTCGCCGGGTCGAAACGCCAAGGCGTTTCAACGGACACGGGGCGGGTGCGCTCGCCCCTAACGCGGATCAGGCCGCAGGCAGAAACCGGGCGGTACGAATGATGAGCCTGATAAGCGAAACTCAGGGGGGCCATGGGCCCCCTTTTTCTTTTCGCCGGCGCCTATTCCTCGCGCTTCAGCGCAACCAGCCGCCGGCGCAGGGCCGGGGCATCGCGGTGCCCGCTCTCCAGCGCGAAAACATAGGCATGAACCAGAAAAAAGCCCGCCGCATCTTCGGTTTCGGCCTCTTTCGCGGCCTGCTGGTAAAGCGTGACGAGGGCGCTTTTATCCCCCGCCTCATGCGCCGCCAGAAGCCGCGCATCAAGACCCTTCACGCCGATCTGGCGCGCGCGGCCTCAACCTGCGCTGCAACCCAGTCGTGAAAGAGATGGGTCGGCCCGTCCATCGCGGGCGAGAACCGGCCGCCATCGAACCCCGGCGCATGGCGCCCGCGCTGCATGCCTTCGACAACGCCGATATCTTCGATAAAGACACCCTTCCACAGTTCGGTATTCTTGCGGCGCAGCGCCGGGTCGGTATCAGCGCTTGGGTAATAGATGTGAATATGCTCGACAGTTTCATCCAGGCCGCGCGGCTCAAGCAGGATCGCATAGCAATGATCGCGCTGGACGGCGAAAAGCACATTGGGAAAGAGCGAGACATATTCCGCCCCCTCGTTCCATTTCTCGCCCAGCCCTTTGAAATCCGGAAAAGTCTGACCATCATCGCCGGTCAGTTGGCGATAGACCAGCGTGCCTTGCCCCGAATAGGCGCCCGGCTGTTCGATGTGATAGTGATCTTCAAGCCGTGAATAGCTGTTCAGCCCCGGGTGCACCCACGGCAAATGATAGCTTTCGCAGTAATTTTCGACCGCCAGCTTCCAGTTGGTTTTGACCGCCAGTTCAAAGCGGCTGTCGGCGCCGCCGTGAAACAGCGGTTGCTCGAACTCGGCCCAGCGGGCGATCAGATCGGCGTGCATCACCTCGAAATCCGGCGCCTCGCCCGAGATGTTGACAAAGACCACATCGCGCCAGATGTGGCTGCGCACCTCGATCAGGCCCAGCGTGCTGCGGTCGATGCCCGGGTGCAGGTTCTGGCCCGGCCCGCCGACATGCGGGGTCGAGACCAGCCGCCCTTCGGTCGAATAACACCAGCTGTGATAGGGGCAGCGGATCGCGCCCTCGATCTTGCGCGGCTCTTCGACAAGGATCATGCCGCGATGGCGGCAAATGTTCTGAAACACCCGGACCTGCCCCTGTTTGTCGCGCAAAAGCAGCAGGGGCACCCCCAGAAAGCTGATCGGTTTGGCATCGCCCGGCTGGGGCACATCGGCGCCCACCGCCAGCCCGGCCCATTGCGAAAAGAGCAGGGCGTGCTTTTCCTCTTCAAAGACGGCGGGGTCGGTGTAATGGGCGTTGGGCAGGCCCTGCGCCTGCGGCAGCGGGCGGCGCACAGCGCTCAGATCGGTAGGGCTCAGGTCGTTGGCCATGGTGCATGCGCTCCTGCTTGTCTCAGCATCATTATAGGGGGGGCGGGCGCGGCGCTGACCCGCCAGTCTGCGACGCAGATGGCATCATGGCGACATTTCGGCAGCGCGGCGGGGCAGGGCGCGCGCGCGGAAAACCACCACCACCGGGCGCGCGGGGGTTTTTCGGCGCCAATTTGCGGGTGCTCGGGGCGCGAATCAGCGGGGCTTTGCGCAGCAGGGCCGCTCGCCCAATAACCGCTCGCACAGCGGCGGCGATTGCGAAACTCTGCCCCCGGATCCAAGGCCATCTGACCTGCAACAAGGAGTTCATCTGATATGGCACGTTTAGCGATGGTGGTTCTGGCGCTGGCAGGCGCTTCGGTGATCGCGCTGTCGGTCATGGCTGCGGATCTGTCGAAACTCGATACGGACGGCAATGGAATGTATTCATTCAACGAGCTGCTGGTGGCCTATCCCGATCTGGGTCGCACGACCTTTAACGCGGTGGATTTCAACGGCGACGGTTATCTGACTGAAGGTGAGATCAAAGCCGCCGTTGATGCCGGCGTTCTGCCGCAGATGGCTGGTTAAGGGCCCATCGGATGGCTCAGGAACCATCGACACCCCGGAAAGTTTTCCCCAGATGGCTTTGCTCTTGGGGTCGTCGGTGATGACGCAGGGCGGCACTCACCGCCCTGCGTCACCTAATGTGCCGTTTTCTCGAAATTCAGCTTAGCGCGCGCGCCAGGTGACCAGAAGGCTGGCCCAGAAGTTCCAGAGCGCGCCCATCACCGCGCCCACAAGGCTGGCCACCGCCCAGTTCGGCCAGACCGAAAAGATCGCCTGAGCGGTGCCGACATTGGCCACCGCGCCCAGCGAACAGACCACATAGAACGACAGAAGCCCGCGAAAAAACTCGCGTCCGCGCAAGGTGCGGTCATGATAGGTCAGTTTGTTGTTAAGAATGAAATTGGTCGTCATGGCGACAAAGACGCCGACGATCTGGGCCCAGAAAAACGCAACACCGGGCAGGGCCAGCGCCAGCCGCACCGCCGCCAGTTGCACCACCACGCCCGAAAGCCCGACCATCAGGAAGAGCACGAAACGGATCGGCAAAAGACCACCGCTGAGCCGCGAGATCAGAAGGCCCAGAAATTCAACCGTCGTGGTGCTGTCCATTTTCGAGGTGCCGCTGTGACGCTCGCGAAAAGTATAGGGCACCTCGCGCACCTTCCAGCGCCCGCGCGAGGCCGACAGCATATCGGCCAAAATCTTGAACCCCTGCTTTTGCAGATCAAGGGCAATCTCGTTGAACGAGGATCGGCGCAGCATGAAAAACCCGCTCATCGGGTCCGAAACGGTGATCTTCAAAAGCCGCCGGGCCAACCCATTGGCGCGGTCCGACCCCCATTTGCGCAGCGAAGAAAGGCCGGTTCCGGCCGAGCCGTCCTCAACATTGCGCGAGCCAACCACAAGATCCAGATCAGGATCGTCGGCAAGCGCCTGAAACATCACCGCAAGGCGCGTCTCGTCATGTTGCAGATCGGCGTCGATTACCGCGATAATCGGCGCGATGGACGACAGGAACCCTTCGATACAGGCGCCCGACAGGCCGCGCCGCCCGATCCGGTGCAAAACCCGCACGCGCGGGTTTTCGCGCGCCACGGCCCGCACTTCGCGCGCCGTGCCATCGGGGCTGTCGTCATCGACAAAGACGACCTCCCAGTTGATCGCCTCAAGCGCCTTTTCCAACAGCGCAACCAATGGCCGGACATTCCCACGCTCGTTATAGGTGGGAACGACGACGGTCAGGTCTGGAAAGAAAGTCCGGGTCATCTGAGTGCCTTTGTCACGCGCGCTGCTCGGGGCGCTTAAAGCACCAGGGCGCGGGAAATGACAAGTCGTTTGCGGGCCGGGGGCAACAGAGGGTATAGGGCAGCGAAACTTTGCCGGCAGGAACGGATATAAAGCGATGAGCAATCCGCGGATCGAATGGGTGGTGGCGGTGTTTCTGCTGCTGCACGCCGCATTGGCGCTGGCCGTGCCGCTGGTCGAGGATGAGGCTTATTACGCGCTTTGGGCAACCGTGCCCTCATGGGGTTATTACGACCACCCGCCGATGATCGCATGGTGGATCGCCGCGGGCGAGTGGCTGTTTGGCGTGAACCGGGCGGGCGTGCGCCTGTTGCCGGTTCTGTCGGTGGCCTCGGTCACGCTGATGGTCTGGCGCATGGGCTGGATCCTGTCGGGCGGCCAGCGGCGCGCGGCGAACCTTGGGGCGCTTTTCTACAATGCGACGGTTCTGGTTCTGGTGTTGGGCTTTACCGCCACGCCTGATGCGCCCTCGCTCTTTTTCTGGGCGCTGGCCAGCTGGGCGCTGGTCGAGGCGCTGCAGGGCCCGCGCCGCGGCGCGTGGCGCTGGTGGCTTTTGGCGGGATTGGCGGCGGGTCTGGGCGTGCAGTCGAAATTCACCAATATCTTCTGGGGTGTGGGCATGGTCGGCTGGCTGGTGGCAAGCCGGCCGGGGCGGCAGGCGCTGCGCCATGCGGGCCCATGGCTGGGCGCGGGGGCGGCTTTGTTGGTCATTGCGCCGCTGGTGTGGTGGAACGCCGCGCATGGCTGGGTCGGGCTTGAGCGGCAGTTCGGCCGCGTGGTCGAGCCGGGGCTGAGCGCGCGCTATCTGGCCGAATATCTTCTGGTGACGCCGCTTTTGATCACGCCTCTGATCGGCTGGGCGGCCATTGCCGGGGCAGGGCGGATGCTGCCGCCGGGGCGCGGCGCGCTTTTGTGGCTGACGCTGCCTCTGCCGATCTACATGATCTGGCACAGTCTGCATTCGCAGGTTCAGGCCAACTGGCTGGTGCCGATCTTTGCCGGTGTGGCGGTTGCCGCCGGAATCGGCGCGGCGCAGCGAGGCGCGCGATTTGCAAGGGCTGCGGCGGGTCTTGGGCTGGCGATCTCGGCGCTGGTTCTGATCGTGGGCTTCTGGCCGGGCAGGCCCCTGATCGGGGCCAATACGCCTTTTAACCAGACCCGCGGCTGGGCCGAAACGCGCGCCGCGCTGTCACGGATCGCCCGGGATGAAGCCGCCAAATGGATCGCAACCGACGATTACGGAACGCTGGCGATCCTGTCATGGTATCTGCCCGATCTGCCGGTGCGCGACCTGACCCAGCCCAATCGCTATCTGTTCCGCCCGCCGTTTCCGGCCGCGCTTTGCGGGCAAAAGGCGCTGATGATCACAGCGCGCAGCGGCCCGTTCCGGCCGCCCTTTGCACAGGCAGCCCCCCCACAAGAGGTTATGCGCAGCGCCGGAGGGCGGGTTCTGGAACGCTTTCGCGTGGCGGCAGTTCAGGGGCTGAAGGCGCCGCCCTGCGCCACGCCCGCCAAAGCGGGGGATGCGCCGCGCGGCTGAACATGCCTGCCCCCTCTCGGGGCTCAGTCTTGGCGGCGACTGCCGCGCGACAGGGCCGCAACGCCGGTGCGCGCCGTCTCTTCAAGGCCCAGAGGCTGCATCAGCTCGGCAAATGCGTCGATCTTTTCCGAGGTGCCGGTGATCTCGAACACGAAAGAGGTCAGGGTGCTGTCAACGACATTGGCGCGAAAGATATCGGCAAGGCGCAGCGCCTCGACCCGTTTGTCGCCGGTGCCGGTCACTTTCAAAAGCGCCAGCTCACGCTCGACCGGGCGGCCTTCGACGGTCAGGTCATGCACCTCATGTACCGGCACGATCCGGTCCAGCTGCGCCTTGATCTGTTCGATCACCTGCGGCGTGCCGGTGGTGACGATGGTGATGCGCGACATATGCCCGGTATGGTCGATCTCGGCCACTGTCAGGCTTTCGATGTTATAACCACGCCCGGAAAAAAGCCCGATTACACGGGCCAGAACCCCCGCCTCGTTATCGACCACCACGGCGATGGTATGACGCTCCTGCGTATCGCCGTAGCCTGAGCGCAGGTCATAGGCGGAATGTTTCGACGAGCCTTTTTTGAGCTTCAGAGGGGACATGGGTTCTTTCCTGTAATACCAGCAGATTGCGCGGCGTTGTTAAATCCTTGGGTCAGACCAGAACAGCACCGGACGAGCCGATTGCGTCCTGGGTCGAGGCCGCGCCAAGCAGCATCTTGTTATGCGGCTCGCCCGAGGGGATCATCGGGAAACAGTTTTCATGTTTCTCGACAAGACAGTCAAAGATCACCGGTCCGTCGTGGTTGAGCATCTCCATGATCGCGTCATCCAGATCGGCAGGATCGCTGCAGATAATGCCCTTGGCGCCAAAAGCCTCGGCCAGTTTCACGAAATCTGGCAGCGCCTCGGACCAGCTTTGGGAATAGCGTTCGCCGTGCAAAAGCTCCTGCCACTGGCGCACCATGCCCAGCCGTTCGTTGTTCAGGATGAACTGTTTGACCGCCAGGCGGTATTGGACCGCCGTTCCCATCTCCTGCATGTTCATCAGCCAGCTGGCCTCGCCCGCTACATTGATGACCAGAGCGTCGGGATGGGCCATCTGCACCCCGACCGACGAGGGAAACCCATAGCCCATGGTGCCCAGACCGCCCGATGTCATCCAGTGATTGGGCTCTTCAAACCCCATGTATTGCGCTGCCCACATCTGATGCTGGCCCACTTCGGTACAGATAAAGCGGTCTTTGCGGTCTTTGGTCAGCGCCTCAAGACGGCTCAGCGCATATTGCGGCAGGATCGTCTTGCCGCTTTGATCAAAGCTCAGGCAATCGACCTTTTTCCACTCGCCGATTTTCTTCCACCATGCGGCTACCGCTTCTTTGTTGGTCTTGCGCCCGCGCGATTTCCAGACCTTCAGAAGGTCTTCCAGAACATGGCCGACATCGCCGATGATCGGAATATCGACATGGATCACCTTGTTGATCGACGAAGGGTCGATGTCGATATGCGCCTTTTTTGATCCGGGGCTGAAACTGTCGACGCGGCCGGTGATCCGGTCGTCGAACCGTGCGCCGATGTTGATCATCAGATCGCAGTCATGCATCGCCAGATTGGCCTCGTAAAGCCCGTGCATCCCCAGCATGCCCAACCAATGCTCGCCCGAGGCGGGATAGGCGCCCAGACCCATGAGCGTCGAGGTGATGGGAAAGCCCGTGGCGCCCACCAGTTCGCGCAGCAGATGGCTTGCGCCGGGGCCCGAGTTGATGACACCGCCGCCGGTATAGAAAACCGGGCGCTCGGCCTTTTCGATCAGCTCGGCCAGATCGGTTATCGCCTGAATGTCGCCTTTGACGCGCGGGGCGTAATGGGCGGTGCGCGCCTTGCCCGGGGGGGTATAGGCGGCGCTGGCAAATTGCACATCCTTGGGAATATCGACCAGAACCGGGCCGGGCCGGCCATTGGTTGCGACGTGAAACGCCTGATGAATGACATCCGACAGTTTTTCAGTCTCGCGCACCAGCCAGTTATGTTTGGTGCAGGGGCGGGTGATGCCAACGGTATCGGCCTCCTGAAAGGCGTCATTGCCGATCATGAAGGTGGGAACCTGTCCGGTCAGAACGATGATCGGGATGCTGTCCATCAGCGCGTCGGTCAGGCCGGTGACGGCATTTGTCGCGCCGGGCCCCGAAGTTACAAGGCAGACGCCCGGCTTGCCGGTCGAGCGCGCATAGCCTTCGGCGGCATGAACCGCGCCCTGTTCGTGGCGCACCAGAACATGGCGGATATCGTTCTGCTGAAAGATTTCGTCATAGATCGGCAGGACGGCGCCGCCGGGATAGCCGAATACGACATCCACGCCCTGATCCTTCAGAGCCTGGATCACCATCTTCGCGCCGGTCATTTGACGTGTCATCTTTCATTCTCCAAGTTTCGCATCCGTGCGACATAAAAAAGCCCCCGTCGGGACGGGGGCGCATGGGGTACCGAACGGGTGTCCGTTACCGGCCCATGCGCCAAGTTTCCACTACGACTAGAAGGTTTTGCACCCCGGATACTCCCATTTTCGTGGGCGAGACCTTATGGCGGGTCAAAGGGGGCGTCAACCTGCCGTTGGTGAAAAAGTTATTCTGGGCGCGGTAATTCTTTTGCAATGTTGCGCGCGCCCTGCCTGCGGCGGCAACAAACACCCGCTAAAACCCAACGCCGGTGCCTTGAAGCACCCCATGCTCCAGCGCATAGCGCGTTAGCCCGGCGGTCGAGCTGATGCCAAGCTTGCGTTTTATGTTCTTGCGATGGGTTTCGACCGTGCGCACCGAGATATCAAGCTCGCCCGCGACCTCGCGGTTGGTCTTGCCCTGCGCCAGTTCAAGCAGGATCGTCTGTTCGCGCGATGTCAGCGGCTCGCGCCCGTCCGCGGTTTTTGGCGCCAGCGAGGCGGTGGCGCCGGTGCAAAGATACCGCTCGCCGCGCATGACGGTGTCGATCGCGGTGCGGATCTCTTCGGTGGGCACATCCTTGAGGATATAGCCCATCGCGCCATGCGACAGCGCGGTCGAGATATATTCGGCGCTGTCATGCATCGACAGGATCAGGATGCGGGTGCCGGGGCGGCGCTCAAGAATGATCTCGGTGGCGGAGAGCCCGCCCACCTCGGGCATGTTGAGATCCAGAAGCATCACATCCGGGGCCAGCGTGCTGACCTCGTCTATGGCCTCCCGGCCATTGGCAAGGGTGCCCACGACCCGAATATCGTCATAGGTTTCCAGAATGGCCTGAATGCCTTCGGTGACCATCGGGTGATCATCCACGATCACGACACGGATCTGCTGGGTCATGCGCTTGCTTTCTTTTTGCTTTCGGGCGGCAACAGATGGCTTAGCGGGACTTCGGCCTCGACGATGGTGCCGCTGCGCGAGGACAGGATACGTAATGTTCCGTCAAGCTGTTCCATACGTTCCTGCATGTTTCTGATCCCGATACCGGATTTATGTATGCGCAGCTGATCGGGCGGGGCGATGCCGCACCCGTTGTCCTGAATGCGCATCGTCGCTCCGCGCTTGTGCCCGCCCAGTTTGAGCGAGACGCGGCTGGCGCCCGAGTGGCGCTCGATGTTCATCAGGGCTTCCTGCGCGATGCGGTAAAGCGCGATTTTGCTGTCTTTGTCCAGCCGGTTGCTGAACACCACGGTCTCGAAATCGGTTTCGATCCCGGTGCGGGTGGAAAATTCATCCGTCAGGGCCTTGAGCGCGGGGCCAAGGCCCAGATCGTCCAGCACCCCGGGACGCAGATCGCGGCTAATCCGGCGGACCTCCTGAATCGCGCCCGAAAGCCCGTCGATCCCCTTGTTCAGGCTGCCGGGCGCGCGCTGATCGCCATTGGTCAGATGCCGCCGCGCCAGTTCCAGCGCATAGCGCGCGCCGACAAGGATCTGGCTGATGGAATCATGCAGCTCGCGCGCCACGCGGCTGCGTTCCTCTTCCTGCGTGTCAAAAATTCTCTGGGTCAACTCCTTGAGCTTGGCATCGGCCAGACGCCGCTCGCGGATGGTGATCAGGAGGCCGGTCAGAAAGACCATAAAAAGCGCGGCAAGGGTGATCACCCCGATCCAGACAAAGGTGCTGCGGATCCGCGCCTGTGTGGTCGAGCGCGCGGCGGCCACGGTTTCCAACACATCGTCAATGAATATCCCCGTGCCGATCGCCCATTTCCAGTCCTGCAGGCCCGCGACATAGGCGATCATCCGGGCGGTCTCCCCGGTCGAGGGTTTGATCCAGTCAAAACTGTGATAGCCGCCGCCCTTGCGTGCCAGCCGGATCAGCTCGCTCGTGATAGGAGTGCCGTTGATGTCCTTGAGATCACGCCAGTTTTTTCCGATCAGATAGGTCTGCCGCGGCGAGACCAGATTATTGCCGTCATAATCGAAGACGAAAAAATAGCCGTCCTGACCATAGATCATCGCCGAAAGGATCTGCGTCACCGCCAGTTTCGCCTTTTCATCGCCCGGCCCGGCGCGGCCATAGATGTTGATAAAGGCGGTGCGGGCAAGGGCGATGTAATTTTTCATCTCCTTGCGTTTGGCCGCGATCAGTTGCGCCTCAAGCGCGGCGATCTCGCGTTCGGCAAGCTGGCGTGACTGAAAGGCGACAAGCAGCGCGATGGCGGCGGCGGCGATAAGCGGGATCGTGGCCAGAAGAAAAATCTTCTGTCCGTAACTCAGCCGGAACATGCGTTTGAGGCGCGCAAAAAGCCGTTTCACGAATGATTCTATCCCAGTGCTCAGATCGCATCAGAAGATGCGGTTTTGGGCCGCTGGCGTCAAATGACTTGCCCGAGGCCGGTAAATCGGGTGAATTTATCCGTGAGGCGACCCCAAAAGCCATGCTGTTTGCGTAGGAATGGGTATTTACCAAAGATCACCGTTCGCTAGGGTCGCTGCACTTGAAATGATCTGCCCGTGAAAAACGCGGGCTGTTTCTATGGGAGGAGTAATCTATGGATCGTCGTTCTTTTTTGAAAACGTCCGCTCTGGGTGGTGGTGCCGCTGCGGCATCGACGCTGGCCGCACCGGCCTATGCACAGGGCAAGCGCACACTTACGATGGTGACATCCTGGGGCCGTGGCCTGGCCGGCGTCTTTGATGCCGCACAGCACAGCGCCGACAATATCAACGCGATGACCGATGGCCAGCTGACCATCGACATCAAGGCCGCCGGTGAACTGGTCGGTGCCTTTGAGGTGTTCGATGCCGTCACCTCGGGTCAGGCCGATATGTATCACGCTGCTGACTACTACTTCGTAAGCCAGCACCCCGCTTATGCTTTCTTCACGGCAGTTCCGTTCGGCATGACCGCACAGGAACTGGTGAACTGGTACTATCAGGGCGACGGCCATGCGATGCATGACCAGCTGGGCGAAATCTTTGGCCTGAAATCCTTCCTGGCCGGGAACACCGGCGCACAGGCCGGCGGCTGGTTCCGCAAGGAAATCACCAGCCCCGAGGATTTCAACGGTCTGAAGTTCCGGATGCCGGGCCTTGGCGGCAAGGCACTTGGCTTCATGGGTGCCAGCGTTCAGAACCTGCCCGGCGCCGAAGTGTATCAGGCGCTTGCCTCGGGCGCGATCGACGGGACCGAGTGGATTGGCCCCTGGGCTGACGAAAAGGCCGGCTTCCAGGAGATCACCAAGTTCTACTACACCGCCGGTTTCCACGAGCCGGGCGCAGGCCTCAGCCTCGCGACCAACCGCGACGTCTTTAACAGCCTGTCGCCGGCGCATCAGAAGGTGATCGAGGTTGCCGCCGCTGAAACCCATCAGTGGAACCTCGCGCAATTCCTGAACAACAACGGTAACGCCCTGCAGCGTCTGCAGGCCGGTGGCGTGAAAATTCTGGAATTCCCCAACAGCGTCTGGGATGCATTCGGCGTCGCCAGCCAGAAAGTCTATGACGAGTTCATGGGCGACGATCTGTTCAAAGAGGTCTTCAACAGCGTTGAAAGCTCGATGAAAGCCTCGTCGAACTGGCTGACCAAATCCGAAGGCGTGTACCGTGCGCAGCGTGACCGCGTACTGGGCTGAGCCCGGATCTCGTATTGAGATATGAAGCTTCGCCGGCCCCTTGTGCAAAAGCACCGGGGGCCGGCCTGATCGGCGTTTGACGCCGAACGATTTCAAAAGAGCAGGGGGGCAGGGATGCTGGATACGATTGTAGGGATAGTCACCTTCATCGGAGCGGCCTTAAGCCATTTGATCACCAACATCGCGCTGGCCTTCTATAATCTGGGATATGCGCTTAGCCATCCATCGCTCTGGCTTGACTGGTCGGACAAGAAGGCGGTGATGCGCACCATCTATTACGGCGCCTCGTCCGAGCTTTTCTTTGTCGTCCTGACAATTTTCCTGATCATCACCGTCATCGGCTTCTGGAACAACCGCTTCATGTGGGGTTGCGTCCGGGCGCTGGAAGGGTTCGCCAACGGCGTGGGGCGCTTTTTCGCATGGGCGGGGCTTTTGATGGTGCTGCAGCAGATCGTCATCGTCTTTGTTCAGCGCATCTTTGCACAGGCCACGATCACCTTTGGTTTCGGCACCGCGCTGACCTTCGATGTCAGCTGGTGGTCCGAAGAGCTCAAGTTCTATAACGCGCTGGTGGTGACGCTATGCGCCACCTACACATTCGTGCAGGGCGGGCATGTGCGGGTCGATCTGGTCTATTCTGCGGTTTCCTATCGCACCAAGCGGATCATCGATATGGTCGGATCGATCGTACTGATGATGCCGGCGGCGATCCTGACCTATATGTACGGCTGGTTTTTCATGTGGCGCCATCTGGTGGTGCCCAAACCCTCGGCCTCGGACACGCTTGAGCGGCTGCTTCTGAAATCGCGCGCCCTGCGCTGGAACGTCGAAACCATCGGCTTTTCGCCCAATGGTTTTAACGCCTATTTCCTGTTCAAGGTGCTTCTGGTCGTGTTCACGGTAATGGTTCTGTTACAGGCCGTGGCCTTTTTCTATCGCTCCTATCTTGAGCTGAAGGAAGGCCCCGAAAGCGAGGGCAAATACCTCGATAAAGACCTGCTTGGCGATGAAGACGCCGAGCTGGTTGCAAACATACACTAAAGGGGCGGTTGAATGCTGTTTGGACTTGATGGCGTCGAGATCGGGCTGGTCATCGTCTTTCTATGTCTTTTCGCCGGAATTCTTTCCGGCTTTCCCGTGGCTTTCGCGATTGGCGGCTCGGCGGTTATCTCATTCGGGATCATCGCCGCGCTCGATAGTTCGGGCCTGCTGGTTCATCAGATGGTGGATACCAACAGCAAGGCCTATGCTGATCTGATCGCCTCGGGCGTCAATGAGACGATGATATCGAAATTCCGATATCCCGACCTTCCGCGCGTCGCGACCGAGGTTCTGACCGGCGGCTGGGAACGCGCGCTGGACCGTAATATCAGCTTTATCGTCAACCGCATGAACGAACGCGTTCTGGCCGGCCAGTCGATCGAGACATTGCTGGCGGTTCTGATGTTCGTTCTGATGGGTATCACGCTGGAACGCTCGAAGATCGCCAATGACCTCTTGACCACCATGGCGCGGGTCTTTGGGCCCCTGCCGGGCGGTCTGGCCGTTTCGGTGGTGATCGTGGGCGCTTTTCTTGCCGCCTCGACCGGGATCGTCGGCGCGACCGTGGTGACCATGGGCCTGCTCAGCCTGCCCACGATGCTGCGCAACAATTATTCGCCCGAGCTGGCGACCGGTGTGATCGCGGCCTCGGGCACGCTGGGGCAGATCATTCCGCCGTCGATCGTGATTGTGCTTTTGGGAACGCTGGCGGGCGATCTTTATTCCGCCGCGCAAGAGACGCGCGCGCAGGCGGCAGGTTGTTCTGACGCGCTGACCTATCTGGGTCAGGCGGCGGTTGTGTCGGTTGGCACGCTCTTTCAGGCGGCGATCCTGCCGGGGATCCTTCTGGCGTTTCTCTACGGGCTTTATGCCTTTGTCTTTGCGCTCTTCAATCCCTCCAAGGCGCCGCCGGTTCTGGGTGACGGTACCGGCACATCGATGATCACGCGCACTGATGCGCTGACCTGGTTCCTGGGGGTTCCGGTTGCTCTGATCGCGGTGGTGGTTCTGTCGGCGCAGATCGGCATCGTCGGCAGTCAGGACATCACCGTCGACAGCTATTCGGACGCCACCAAAAGCACGGTTCTGCGCACCAATGTCTCAGAGCAGTGCAAGGCCTCGATGATCAAACTGCACGGTCAGGAAAAATGGGACCTTGCGGTCAAACAGCAGGCGGCGATCGACGCCGCCGGCGGGGCGCAGCAATCGCGCGCGCTGACCGATGAGGAGCGCGCCGCGGCGCTGAAGGACAAGATCGCATCGGCGCCGGTCATCGGCACCGGTATCGCGACGATGTTCCTTCTGTTCGCACTGGTGCTGACCACCGCGCGCGGCGTCGCGCCGATGGCCGATCCGCGGCCTCTGGCAGTTGGGATGGCCGGTGTGGTTCTGGCCTTTGCGGTCGATGCCTTCCTGATCGCGCCGACCACCGGGCCGGGGGTGACCTTCCTTTTGCTGCTGATCCCGCTGATCGTGGTCTTTTACGGGCTGCGCCATGCCGCCCGCCTGCTGGGCCAGAACGAGCTTTTGCGCGTGGTCTTTCCGCCGCTGGTTCTGATCGTTGCGGTGCTGGGCTCGATCCTGGGAGGGATCACCAATCCCACGCCGGCGGCGGCGCTGGGTGCGGGCGGGGCGATCATGCTGGCCGCCTATCGGCGCCTTAAGGACGAACACCGCAGCGGGCGGATCATCATCATGGCAACCTTTGCGATGGTCATCATGATCCTGATCGGCGTCAATTTCGACCTGCGGGTCAATCAGGGCGATGTCAGTTTTGAAAACTGGGTTGCCTTTGTCGTGGCGCAGGGTGCCTATCTCTTTGCGATTTTCGGGGTTTTCTATGCCTGCTGGACCCTGTTCAGAACCGGCGTTCTGGCCCCCGTGGTGCGCGAGACGGCCAAGGTGACCAGCATGGTCTTTACCATCCTCATCGGCTCGCAGCTGCTGAACCTTGTGGTCATTTCCTTTGGCGGCGAGACCTATATTCAGGACTTCCTGAAATCGTTCGACAACGAGTTGGTGGTCTTTCTGATCGTGATGATGGTGCTCTTCTTTCTGGGCTTTGTTCTGGATTTTCTGGAGATCATTTATATCGTCATCCCGATCGTGGGGCCGGTGATCTATGGCGGCACGATGGATCCCAAATGGGTGACCATCATGATCGCGGTGAACCTTCAGACCTCTTTCCTGACGCCGCCTTTCGGTTTTGCGCTGTTCTATCTGCGCGGGGTTGCGCCGAAAGAGGTGACCACGGGCCATATCTATCGCGGGATCATCCCCTTTGTCGGCATTCAGGTTCTGGGGCTTGGGTTGCTCTGGCTCTTCCCATGGGTGGTGACGATCGTGCCCAACCTTTTGGGCAACTGACACCGCCAGAGATTGTGATCCAGAGGAGCGGGGGCCAGCGGCCCCCGCACGTCATCTATGCAAACTGGTACCCGGCCCGGGGCGGGGGAAGTTACCCGCGTTGTTGGCTTTGGCCGCCGAAGCGGGGCAGGGGCGACCACGGGCGGGCGCCTCCGGCGCTGAGGCTGCGGCCGGTCGCGGGGATCGGTTTCGGGGCAGGATGATTTGCTGAGAATAGCCAGCGCCCGCTGGCCGGGGTTTTGCAGACCGCAGGCGTCCGGCCGTCTGGGGCGCGGCCCTTTATGGTTTTGTGGCCATCGTGTCGGGCAGGTTGATGCGCGCCACCTGCTCGGAAATCGGATCGACCGAAAGCGGGTGAGTGTCGGCGGCAAAGCCCTGCGAGCGTTCCATCGGTTTCCACTGGCCGCCGGAATAGATCTCGAGCGCGGAGAAGCCTGATTTATAGCCCATCTTCGGGCTGCCCGGCACCCAATATCCCAGATAGACATAAGGCAGGCCGGCCTCGGCCGCGATGCGGATATGATCGAGGATGATATAGGTGCCCAGGCTTTTATGGGCCAGATCGGGGTCATAGAAGGAATAGACCATCGACAGCCCGTCATCGAGAACATCGGTCAGGCAGACCGCCCTGAGCGCATCCTTGCCCGGCGTATCGGTCTGGCCGGTGGTATATTCGACAACGCGGCTTTTGACCGGCGTTTCCTCGACCATGGCGGCAAATTCGAACACATCCATGTCGGCCATCCCGCCATCGGCGTGGCGGCTGTCGAGATAGCGGCGAAACAGCTCGAACTGGCTTTCGGTGGCCCAGGGTGCAGTGGCGTTGCGTTCAAGGTCACTGTTTTTGCGCAGGGTGCGGCGCTGGCTTTTGCTGGGCTTGAAATCGGCCACCCGCACGCGCGCCGAAAGGCAGGCCGCGCAATCGGCGCAGGAGGGGCGGTAAAGCACATTCTGCGACCGCCGGAACCCCTGTTTTGAGAGCGCGTCATTCAGGATTTCGGCATGATCGCCCTGAAGTGCAGTGAACAGCTTACGCTCCATCCGCCCCTCAAGATAGGGGCAGGGTTGCGGAGCGGTCACATAGAACTGTGGCGCAAGCGGCAGAGTATGGCGCATCAGCTGGGCGTCCCGTTGGCGTTCAGGTGAAGGTTAGCAAGGACATAGCGCCCCGCCAACCCCCTCGGCGAAGGAAGGTTACCGCATTGCGCGCGCGGGCCGGCGGGGCGGTCAGCTGCGGGCGCTGCGGTTGATCGCAGCGGTGCCCAGAACCATATCGGTCAGCCCCTGTTTGCGGGCGCTGGTCAGCATCAGAATGACCGAGATGATCTGCGGAAAGACCATGGCGATCGAGATGCTGTAGCCAAGCGTGTGCAGCACCGCCATCGAGAGGTCGAATTTTTCGCCGCGCCGGGTGCGGAACTCGATCGCGACAAGGCGCATGCCCGGCGTGGCCGAGCGATTGGCGATGGTCAATGTGCGATAGACAAAGCCGATCACCATCATCAGAAATGGAAGATAGAAAAACGCGGTGAACAGTGTCAGCGGAATGGCCAGAAGCGTCAGCGCGATGATAATGGCCATATCGATCAGCCAGGCCACCAGACGTTTGGTTGGCACATCGGCATAAAACTCGGCCTGGGTATCGGGATCCGGCAGATCGGGAAGAACGTCGAATTGGGTCATGTCGCTTGTCACCTGCAAATGCAAAATGGGCACCCCGTCCACGAGGGAAGGCCGGGGTGCCCTTATATTATCAGTTCGAACGCGCGTCGTCACTCGGCTCGCTGTCATTGCCGGACGGGGCGGCCTTGGCGCGGTCGTTCATGAACTGATCAAATTCGGATTTATCCTTGGCCGCGCGCAGCCGCTGAAGAAAGGCTTCAAAGCTGTTTTGTTCGTCTCCCAGCCGGCGCAGCGTATCGGCCTTATAGGCGTCAAAGGCCGAATTGCCGGAGGATTTGAAGCTGTGGTTGCGGTGGTGGGCGCGTTTGGCGCAGCTGCCGGAAAACATGCGTTTACTCCAGATCATATAGGCCAGAAGGGCGAGGCCCAGAGGCCAGAAAACGATAAAACCCAGGACCATGGCAATGATCCACGCGCCTTTACCGCGCTGATCGAGCCAGGTTTCGGCTTGGGTGGGCCAGGTTGCAATGGTGTTCATTCAGGTCTCCGTCATGGGGTTACAGTGGCTTATGTGAATGTCTTTCACATCACCGAGATGGGGAGTGACAGGCCCCGCTTCAAGGGGATGTGAAGGATTTTTACATTCAGGTGCCGGCGCGGGGCGAAACCGGCCCGTTCAGCGGCAGATAAAATCGGCCTGAAGAGCGCCGGTCACCGCGACAAGATCTGCAGGCCGGATCGGAAAGATATGGCGCGGCGTGCCAGCGGCGGCATAGACCAGATCAAAGTCGCTCAGCCGCTCATCCACCCAGCAGCGCGGCGCGCTCAGATGGCCGACGGGCGCAACGCCGCCAATGGCAAAGCCGGTGGTCTGGCGGATAAACGCCGCATCGGCCTTGGCCAAAGGCTCGCCCGCCACTTCCATGGCCTTTTGCGCGTCGACCTGATTACCGCCCGCGGTCAGGAACAACAGGGCAAGGCCCGTGTCCTCGCCCCGGAAGATGATCGATTTGGCGATCTGATCGACATGGCAGCCGGCGCTTTGCGCGGCCTCGGCGGCGGTGCGGGCCTGTCCGACCTCAAGGATATCGGCAGGAAGCTCTGCCGCCACAAGGGCCGCTGTGACACGTTTTAGGCTTTTGCTCATGCGCCGGTTATTGTCAAAACCCCGCCTGCCCGCAAGAGGCGTTGACGCCGCCCTGCTCTCTGGCATGGTGAGCGTATGAGCTTTCACGCCGCCATAGGCCGCGCGCCGATCCCCTATGATACCGCCCGCGCCGCCGCGGCCCGGGAGGATTTTGCCGATCTGCCGGGCGCGGCGCGTGATCTTCTGGCCGGGGCGGCGGGGAGCAGCCCCTATCTGGGCGGGCTGGCCGAGCGCCATGCCAATTGGCTGCGCAAGGCGGTTTGCGCGCCGCCGCCGCAGGTTCTGGCCGATCTTCATGCCAGCCTTGCGGGCGCCCCTCTGGCCGATCTGCCGGTGGCCCTGCGCCGGGCCAAGGCAAAACTGGCACTTTTTGTGGCGCTTGCCGATCTTGGCGGGGTCTGGCACCTGCCCGAGGTGACCGGGGCGCTGACCGAATTTGCCGATCTGGCGGTCGATCTGTCGCTGCGCGCCCTTGTCGGGGCCGAAATTGCGCGCGGCAAGTTGCCCGCCGTGATCGGCGATGGCGGCGGAACCGCCGGGATGGTGGCGCTTGCCATGGGCAAGATGGGCGCGGGCGAGCTGAATTATTCTTCCGATATAGATCTGATCTGCCTTTTTGATGAAAGCCGCTTTCGGCCCGATGACTGGGGCGAGGCGCGCATGGCTTTCGTGCGGGTGACGCGCAAGATGGCGGCGATGCTGTCGGATATCACCGGCGAGGGCTATGTCTTTCGTACCGATCTGCGGCTGCGCCCCGATCCGGGGGTGACGCCGGTCTGCATGGCGATGGCAGCCGCCGAACGCTATTACGAAAGTGTTGGCCGCACATGGGAGCGCGCGGCGCATATCAAGGCGCGGGCGGCGGCGGGCGATCTGGCGGCGGGGGCGGCCTATCTTGAGCGTCTGACACCCTTTGTCTGGCGCCGGCATCTGGATTTCGCCGCCATTCAGGACGCTCATGACATGGCCCGGCGGATCCGCGATCACAAAGGGCTGGCCGGGCCGATCACCCTGCCGGGGCATGACGTGAAACTGGGCCGCGGCGGCATTCGCGAGATCGAGTTCTTTGCCCAGACCGGGCAGTTGATCTTTGGCGGACGCGATCCCGATCTGCGCCCGCGCGGCACGCTTGCGGCGCTGGCGGCACTGGCCCGAAAGGGGCGCATTGAGCCTGCCACCGCCGAGGTGCTGAGCGATGATTATACCGCGCTGCGCGAGATCGAGCATAGGTTGCAGATGCTCAACGACGCCCAGACCCACAGCCTGCCTGCCACCGACGAAGGCTTTGACCGGATCGCGCGTTTTATGGGGCAGGGAGACACCGGGGCGTGGAAAAAGGCGGTGTTTGAGCGTCTGACACGGGTTCATGCGTTGACCGAGGATTTCCTTGCCCCCTCACAGGCCGCGCCCATGCCCCGTCAGGCGGCAGCCGAATTTGACTTTGACGAGATTACCGAGCGCTGGCGCAGCTACCCGGCGCTGCGATCCTCGCGGGCGCTGGAAAGTTTCGGGCGGATGCGCGGCGATCTTCTGAGCCGCTTTGCACAGGCCGACCGGCCCGATCAGGCAATCGCGGTCTTTGACAGTTTTCTGGCCGCTCTGCCCGCCGGCGCCCAGCTTTTCGCGCTGTTCGAGGCCAATCCCCAGCTAGTTGATCTGATCGTCGACATCGCTGCCACGGCGCCCGGTCTGGCGCGCTATCTGTCGCGCAATGCCGGGGTGTTCGATGCGGTGATCGCGGGCGAGTTCTTTTCCGACTGGCCGGGGGCCAAGGGGCTGTCGGCGGCGCTGTCGGCCGATATGGAGGCGGCCGAGGATTACGAAGATAAGCTCGACACTGCCCGGCGCTGGACCAAGGAATGGCATTTCCGCATCGGTGTGCATCATCTGCGCGGGCTGAACGATGCCGATGATGCAGCGCGCCAATATGCCGATCTGGCGCAGGCGGTGCTGAGCGCGCTGTTTCCGGTGGTGGCCGATAATTTTGCCCTTAAACACGGGCGCGCGCCGGGGCGCGGTGCGAGCGTTCTTGGCATGGGATCGCTTGGGGCAGGGCGGCTGAACGCGGGCTCGGATCTGGATCTGATCGTGATTTACGACCCCGCCGGGGCCGAGGCGTCAGAGGGGCGCCGGCCTTTGCCCGCGCGGGTCTATTACGCGCGTCTGACACAGGCTTTGGTCACCGCCCTCTCGGCGCCCACCGCCGAGGGGCGGCTTTACGAGGTCGATATGCGCCTGCGCCCGTCGGGCCGGCAGGGGCCGGTTGCAACATCGCTTGGCGCCTTTACCGCCTATCAGGAGAATGAGGCCTGGACATGGGAGCATCTGGCGCTGACGCGCGCGCGCCCGGTTGCGGGGGCCGGCGCGGGGGCGGGGGCACTGGCTGACGATGTCGAAAGCTTTCGCCGCGCGCATCTGAAACGGGCAGGTGCGCCGCAAAAGACGTTGGCGGATGTGGCGGCGATGCGCGTCCGTCTGGCGCAGGAAAAACCCGGCGATGGCGCATGGGAGGCCAAGCTGGGCCCGGGGCGGATACAGGACATCGAGCTTCTGGCGGAAACCGCGGCGCTTTTGTCAGGCAGCCCGCGACGTGATATCGAAGGGCAACTGGCCGCTGGCGTCGCTTACGGCTGGCTAACGGACGCGCAGAGCCAAGAGCTGATCGCGGTCTATGGCGATTTTCTGAAGCTGAACGCCTCGGCCCGATTGCTGAGCGACCGGCCCTTCAATCCCGAGGATGTGGGCGAAGGCGGACAGGCCTTTGTGTTGCGAAGTTTCGGGGAAACCGCGCTTGCATCGCTGCAGCGGCGGCTTGATGCTTCGGCCCGCCGGGCGGACGAGATAATTACCACGGCTTTGGCGGATGTGCCGGGCGGCAAATGAACAGGATGGATGGATGCAGATTGACGACGTGGACTGGAAGGGCGTGATCCGCGAAAGCTATCGGATCGAGGGGATCAGGATCGAAGAATGCCGCTCGATCTTTCTCGACTGGCTGATCTCGGTCAGGGGCGAGGCAGAGGTCAAGGCGCAGATCCGGTTTTTGCTGGACCAGCTGGGGCCGCAAAACCCCGATCACCCGATGACAACGGTTCTGACCGAGGGGCTTAAAGAGCCCAAGGCCAAAGGCCGGCGCGGCGGGCGCCGCGCGCGGGTTCAGCCCTGAGAGGTCAGCAAGGACGCCTCGCGCGCCAGCGCCTCGATCCCCGACCAGTCGCCTGCGGCGATCTTGGCCGCCGGTGCCACCCATGAGCCGCCGACGCACAGCGTGTTGGAAAGGCCAAGGTAATCGGGCGCGTTTTTGAGCGTCACCCCGCCGGTGGGGCAAAAGCGGACCTGCGGGATCGGCGCGCCGATGGCTTTCAGTGCCGCCGCCCCGCCCGACGCTTCGGCGGGAAAGAATTTCTGAACGCTATAGCCGCGCTCCAGCAGGCGCATCGCTTCGCTTGCCGTGGCCGCGCCCGGCAAAAGCGGCAGATCCTCATCTTCGCAGGCCGAAAGCAGGGTATCGGTGGCACCGGGCGAGACGCCGAATGTCGCCCCGGCCTCTTTGGCCGCGCGCACATCCTGAGGCGTCAAGAGCGTGCCCGCCCCGACCCGGCCACCGGGCACGGCGGCCATCTCGCGGATCGCGTCCAGCGCGGCGGGCGTGCGCAGCGTGACCTCAAGCGCCGGCAGGCCGCCGGCGATCAGCGCCTTGGCCAGCGGCGCGGCGATGCTGGCGTCATCGATCACCAGAACAGGGATCACCGGGGCAAGACGGCAGATTTCTTCTGATTTCCGGCTGGCTGCTTGGGGTGTCATGACGTTTCTTTACCTTTGTCGTGCTTGTGTTGATGGCGGCGGCGAGCCCGGCAGGGATCAGTTGATAGAGCAGGCCCCGGTTGTGGCCGCCCCGGCAGAGCGGCGGAAAAGATCGAACATCTCGCGTCCGATGCCATGGTGACTTGCGCTCAGGTCCGGGGTTTCCGGCGCACGCTCAAGAACCCCTTCGGTCAGGATGTCCAAGGTGCCCTCAACCGCATCGATCCGCAAGAGATCACCATCGCGCAGACGCGCAATCGGGCCGCCGTCCACCGCCTCGGGGCAGACATGGATGGCCGATGGCACCTTGCCCGAGGCGCCAGACATGCGCCCGTCTGTGACCAGCGCGACCTTCAGACCCCGATCCTGCAGAACAGCAAGGGTAGGGGTCAGGGAATGCAGCTCGGGCATGCCATTGGCCTTGGGGCCCTGAAACCGCACAACGACGATCGTGTCGCTGGTAAACTCGCCATTGCGAAAGGCGGTCTTGACCTCTTCCTGATCGCTGAAAACGCGCACCGGCGCTTCGATTACATGACGCTCGGGCGCCACGGCCGAGATTTTCATCACCCCGCTGCCTAAATTGCCCTTCAGTTCCTTCAGCCCGCCGTGGTCCTGAAACGCATCGGCGAAGGGGCGCAGGATCTTGTCGTTCAGCGTCTTGCCCGCGCCTTGTTGCCAGATCAGACCGGCGTCGGTCAGCTTGGGCTCGGATGTATAATGGGCCAGACCATCACCGGCCACGGTTTTTGTGTTGCGATGCAAAAGCCCCGCCTCCAGCAGCTCACCGATCATAAAGCCAAGACCGCCGGCAGCATGGAAGTGGTTCACATCCGCCAGACCGTTTGGATAAACCTTGGCCATCAGCGGCACGATGTCGGAGATATCCGAGAAATCCTGCGGCTCGATGATCACCCCGGCGGCGCGTGCCATCGCCGGCAGATGCAGCACCAGATTGGTCGACCCGCCCGTCGCCATCAGCCCGACCATCCCGTTGACAAAGGCCTTTTCGTCCAGAACCACGCCGGCGGGGCGGAAATCATTGCCAAGGGCGGTGATCGCCAGCGCCCGGCGCGTGCCTTCGGCCGTCAGCGCATCGCGCAGCGGCGTGCCTGGGTTGACGAAACTGGCGCCGGGCAGGTGCAGGCCCATAAATTCCATCAGCATCTGATTTGAGTTTGCCGTGCCGTAAAAGGTACAGGTTCCGGGGCCATGATAGCTGGCCATTTCGGCTTTCATCAGTTCCTCGCGGCCGATCTCACCGGCGGCAAAGCGCTGGCGCACCTTGGCCTTGGCGTCATTTGGCAGGCCCGAGGTCATCGGCCCCGCCGGCAGGAAAACCGCCGGGATATGGCCGAAAGTGGCCGCCGCGATCACCAGCCCCGGCACGATCTTGTCGCAGACCCCCAGATAGATCGCCGCGTCGAATGTATTATGCGACAGGGCCACACCGGCGGCCAAAGCGATCACATCGCGCGAAAACAGCGAAAGCTCCATCCCCGGCTGACCCTGGGTGACGCCATCGCACATCGCCGGAACGCCGCCCGCGACCTGCGCGGTGCCGCCCGCCGCCCGCGCCGCCGCCTTGATCTGATCGGGAAAGCCCTGAAACGGCTGATGCGCCGACAGCATATCGTTATAGGCGGTGATAATGCCGATATTGGGCGCCTGCCCGGCGACCAGCGCCTCTTTGTCGTCGCCCATGGCGGCAAAGGCGTGGGCCTGATTGCCACAGGCCAGATGACCCCGGCGCGGGCCATCCTCGGCGGCGCGCCTCATGCGGTCCAGATATTGGGCTCTTGTCGGCGCGCTTCGCTCAACGATGCGTCCGGTGATCTCTGCCAGTCTGCCGTTCAGTGCCATGGGTGCTTTTCCTTGCGCCTTGGGTGTTGGTCGCTTCTTAATCCGTTAGCGCTAACAATTCCAGCGGTATCCGGCGGGGCCCGGACAAATTTTGGCACAAATGCCGGGGCAGAGCATGAATTCACCCCTGAATTGGACAAAATTGGGCGAAAATTCGCCGTAATTTCACGGCATCTCTTTGCGCAATCGAATGGGGCACGAGCCAAGAGGATGTTAATTATGATTATGCGCCGTTTTACCGCAATGACAATGCTGGCCCTTGGGCTTGCGGCCTGTGCCGCGCCCGATCTGGCAACACGTGAGGCACCGATTGACGGGCCGGTCCTGCCGACACCGGCGGTGGCTCTTGATGTCACCCAACTGCGCGTCAACGTGCCCCAGAGCCTGAAGGTCTCGGAGGCGAATGTCTTTTATCCCTTCGCTGATATCGTCTGGCGCGGCGACCCCTTTGGCGACCGTTATCAGCAGGTTCGCAAGATATTTGAAGACGGCATGGGCCGCGGCACCGCTGCCATGACCAAGGGGCGCCCGGTCATCGTCGATATCACCGTTCGCCGCTTTCATTCGCTGACCGAAAAGACCCGCTTTACCATCGGCGGAACCCATTCGATCCGTTTCGATCTGACCGTACTGGATGCGAAAACCGGCGCGGTCGTGGTGCCCACGCGTGAGGTTTCCACCGATCTTATCGGCTATGGCGGCTATCGCGCGATGGAGGCCGAGCGTCAGGGCCAGACCCAGAAGGTGCGCATCACCGCCCATCTTGCCAAGATCATCCAGCGCGAGCTGGCCGCGCCGGTCCCGGCACCGGCCCCCGCACAAGGCACAGTGGTCGCTGCGCGCTAGGGCGGCAGACGAAAAATACCGCACCGGCCCTTTTCGTGGCCCGGGATATTCCTTAAGGGGAGGGCATGACGCCCTCCCTTTTGCCATTGATCCGCCTGAAACCGAAAACCGATCCGCGCCGTCTGCGCCGCGGATTTCCGTGGGTTTACGCAAACGAGCTGGTCACTGACCGGCGCACCCGCGCGCTTCCCCCCGGCGCGCTGGCGCGGCTGGAAGATGGCGAGGGGCGCGCGCTGGGGCTGGTTGCGGTCAACCCCGCCTCGCGGATCTTTTGCCGGATGCTGGCGCGCGATCCGCAAACGGTAATTGACCAAAGCTGGTTTGAGGCGCGCATCGCCACCGCGCTGGCGCATCGCGAGCGGCTGTTTGAACGCCCGTTCTACCGGCTGATCCATGCCGAGGCCGACGGCCTGCCCGGCGTGGTGATCGACCGTTTCGGCGATGTCGCCGCCGTGCAGCCCAACGCCGCTTGGGCCGAGGCACGGTTTGACGATCTGGCCGCGGCGCTGGTGGCGGTGACAGGCGTTTCGACGATTGTCAAAAGCGCCTCGGGCCGGGCGCGGGCGCTTGAGGGGCTGGACGATCAGAGCGCGGTCACGCTGGGCGCGTTGGAGGGGCCGGTTGCGGTGCCGATGAACGGGGCCATCTATATGGCCGATCTTCTGGGCGGGCAGAAAACCGGCCTGTTTTACGATCAGCGGCCCAATCATGCGATGTTTCAGGCGCTGTCCAAAGGCAGTTCGGTTCTGGATGTGTTTTCCCATGTCGGCGGTTTCAGTCTTGCCGCGCTGGCCGGCGGTGCCGCCTCGGCGCTGGCGGTCGACGGCTCGGCGCCCGCGCTGGCGCTGGCCGAAGCGGGGGCCGGGGCGATGGGCGCGGGGGCGCGCTTTGCCAGCCAAAAGGGCGATGCATTCGGCGTGATGACCGCACTGGCCGATGCCGGGCGCAGATTTGACGCGGTGGTCTGCGACCCGCCGGCCTTTGCGCCGTCAAAACAGGCGCTTGAGGCAGGGCTGCGGGCCTATGAGAAAACCGCAAAGCTGGCCTGCCCGCTGGTGGAGGAGGGCGGCTATCTGGTGCTGTGTTCCTGCTCGCACGCCGCCGATCTGGAAAAATTCCGCGCCGCCTGTCTGCGCGGTATCGGCCGGGCTGGGCGCCGCGCCCAGCTGATCCACACAGGCTTTGCCGGGGCCGATCATCCGCAGATGCCCGAACTGGCCGAAAGCGGATACCTCAAGGCGCTGTTCTTCAGGCTCTTGCCGTGAAGCTTTTTCTGGACGCTTGCGTTCTTTTCCCCACCGTGATGCGCGAGGTGCTTTTAGGCGCGGCGAAGGCGGGGTTTTACACGCCCCTCTGGTCGGAGCGGGTGCTGGAGGAATGGGCCCGCGCGGCGCGAAAACTGGGCCCCGAAGGCGAGGCGGTCGCGCGCGGAGAGATCGCGCTGTTGCAGGCCGCATGGCCCGGCGCGGCAGTTGAGCCGCGGCAAGGCGATCTGGCCCGGCTCTGGCTGCCCGATCCGGCCGATATCCATGTGCTGGCGGCAGCGATTGCCGGTTCGGCCGAGGCGATTGTCACATCGAACGCGCAGGATTTTCCGCGCAATATCCTTGCCGAAGAGGGGTTGAGCCGGGCCGATCCCGATGCGGTTCTGCTTGGGTTTTACAAGGCCGACCGCGCGGCGATGGTGGCGGTGGTAGAGGCGGTGCGCGCCGAGGCCGAGCGTCTGTCGGGCGCGCCGTGGCAGGTGCGGGCGCTGCTGAAAAAGGCCCGGCTGCCGCGGCTCAGCAAGGCCCTGGCGCAGGGATCTGCGGGCCAGGGCGGGATCTGAGTATTTGGGCAAAGAAGAAATCCCCGCTTAGCGTGGTGACCAGTTTGCCTCATTTGTTTCGATCGCCTTGACGCGCTCATGGGTCCGGGGGTGGCTGAGCAGCCAGGCCGGGGTGCTGCCGCCGGGCGATTGTGTCAGCGCGTCGAGTTTGGCAAAGAGCGATTTTTGCGGGCCGGTGCCGATGCCCGATTTGATCAGCAGGGCCGAGGCATAGGCGTCGGCCTCATATTCGTCGCGGCGCGAGAGCCGGGCGGCCAGAAGCGATGTCAGCGTATTGGCCAGAACCATGCCGATGCCCGGAAGAAAGCGGGAAAACACCATGGCAAGGGCGGTGCGCAGGGCGTTCTGGCCGGAGAAATCAATCATCCGGCGGCGTGAATGGCCCAGGGCGACATGGCCCAGCTCGTGGGCGATGACGCTGGCCAGTTCGGCGCCGGTCACCTCACCTTGCTGGAATTTGCGGTAAAAACCGCGGGTGATGAAGATGCGCCCGTCCGGTGCGGCCAGCCCGTTGACGGGATCGATTTCATAGATGCGCACGTGAATTTCAGGCAGATCGAGTGCGCGGGCCATATCGGCGGTCAGCGCCTTGAGGATCGGATCGTTCAGTGGTTGCGAGCGGGCGTCAAGCTCGCGCGCGGTGCGCCAGGTCGAGAACCGGTACATCACCAGGGCATAAAGAACGGCCAGAAGAACGGGAGTGAATTTGAGCATGCAGGGGATATGGGGCGCCGGCGGCGTTGCGGCAAGTGAAATTACCGCCCGCGCGGCGGGCTGTTGTTGCTGCGCAGCGCGCGGCGCAGCCAAAATCCAAGGCCGATGGCAACCGCCAGCGCGGCCAGAAAACCCGAAGCGCTGCCCAGAAGGTCGGCCAGCAGGAGTATATGGGCCGAGAAGGACCAGCCAAGTCCGACATAGATGGTCACCCATAAAAGCTCGCCCGCGATGCCGGCCTGTGTGAAGACGCGCCAGTCCAGTGGCGCCGCGCCGCTGGCCAGATTGAGCCAGGGGCCAAGGGGGCTGAAAAGCCAGCGGCTGAGAAAGACACCAAGCCAGCCGCGCGCACGCAGCAGGCCGGTCGCTTGGTCGATCACCCGCGCGCGCGCCGGGCTTTGGCCGATCCGGGCCAGAAGATGGCGACCGCCCTTGCGTCCGATTGCATATCCTGTCTGATCGCCAAGGATCGCGCCGCCTGCCGCCGCGCCGAGGGTCTGCAATGGCCCCAGATCACCCGAGGCCACAAAGCCGCCGGCGGTGATCATGACCAGCGAGGCCGGCACCGGCACGGCAAGACAGCTGAGAAAGGTCACCACCGCGATCAGCCAGCTGCCATAGAGCGGCACCAGCGCGATAAGATCCTCTGTCATTTTGCGGGCCGGTCCTGTGCGCCTGCAAGCGCTGCTGAAATACGGTCCAGCAGCGTTTGCTGGGAGATGCCCATTTGCGCGGCCAGTTCGGCCAGGCTGGTGCGGCGGGGCGGCAACCGGGTCAGCCCCAGAGCGGGCAAAAGCGCTTCGGGCGGGACCTGCCAGGAATGGGCGACATAAGGCAGGGTCATCCAGGGTTGCAGGGGCTGGTTCTGATGTGCCGGATCCGACCAGTAGAGGGTGAAGACGATAAAGCGGACGGCAAAAAACACGGTTGCGGCGCTGGCCAGAACAAAGCCGATCGTCGCCAGACGCTGATGCCGCCAGAGCCGTCTGAGGCCCGCGATCACCGGCCCAACTCGCGCATGCCGGCCTTGATCCCCTGAAGGGTCATCGGCACCATCCGGTCTTCAAAGATGTCGCGGATCATCTGGGTTGACTGGGTATATTGCCAGTGCCGCTCGGGCGTGGGGTTGATCCACAGATGCGAGGGCCATTGCGCCCGCGCCCGTTGCAGCCAGGTTTGCCCCGCTTCCTGGTTCCAATGCTCGCTGGCCCCGCCCGGATAGGCCACCTCATAGGGGCTCATCGCGGCGTCACCCACGAAGATGCATTTATAGTCCGGCCCATAGGTGCGCAGAACCTCGGTGGTCGGGGTCTGGGCGTTCCAGCGGCGGCGGTTGTCGCGCCAGACGCCTTCGTAAAGGCAGTTGTGGAAATAGAAATACTCAAGATGTTTGAATTCGGCGCGTGCGGCGCTGAAAAGCTCCTCCACCAGGCGGATATGCGGATCCATCGAGCCGCCGACATCGAGAAACAGCAGCACCTTGACCGCATTGCGCCGCTCGGGGCGGGTTTGCACGTCAAGGTATCCGTGTTCGGCGGTGGCGCGGATGGTGCCGTCGAGGTCCAGCTCTTCGGCGGCGCCGTCGCGGGCCCAGCGGCGCAGCCGTTTGAGCGCCACCTTGATGTTGCGCGTGCCCAGTTCTACTGTGTCGTCGAGGTTGCGAAATTCGCGCTTGTCCCAGACCTTGACCGCCCGGCGGTGGCGCGAGCCGTCCTGACCGATGCGCACGCCCTCGGGGTTGTAGCCATAGGCGCCAAAGGGCGAGGTGCCGGCGGTGCCCACCCATTTCGATCCACCCTGATGGCGGCCCTTTTGTTCGGCCAGACGCTGTTTGAGCGTCTCCATCAGCTTGTCAAACCCGCCCAGTGCCTCGATCTCGGCTTTTTCTTCTTCCGACAGGTGCTTTTCGGCCATTTTGGTCAGCCAGTCGGCGGGAATATCGACCGCTTCGATCACCTGCTCGAAAGTGATGTTCTCCAGCCCTTCAAAGCTTTGGGCAAAGGCGCGGTCGAATTTGTCGAGGTTGCGTTCGTCTTTGACCATCGCGGTGCGGGCCAGATAATAGAACCCCTCGACGTCATAGGTGACCAGACCGCGCTTCATCCCTTCGAGAAAGGCCAGATATTCGCGCAGAGACACCGGGATGCCGGCGCTGCGTAAATTATCGAAGAACGGCAGGAACATTCAGGCCACGCGCAAAAGCACGATCACAAGAATCAGCGTTACAATCCCGAACAAGATGGCATAGCTGCCGCCGTATTGCGCCATATCAAGGCCGCGCCCGCCATGACGTTTTGCGCGAACTGCGCCGAAAATGGCCCCCAGAACCATTGCTGCCATGACGAAATACATATCTGCGATCTGCCCTTTATGACCCGCGGCGTTTTGGATTGAGCGACGAGATTTCCGACAGTCTCGCCCGCACCCGCCGCTCTGAGCCAAAGCCATATCGTGCCCAGCCAAGGCTGTCGAGACGGGTCTGCTGCGCCTGAGCGTCGCGGCCCAGAAGGTCGAGCGCTTCGGATTTGATCATCAAAAGCGTCGCCAGAAGCGAGGCGTTTTCAGCCGCCCCCACCGTGGGAAGCTGCGCGTCGATCAGCGCGATGGCTTCCTTGGGCTGACCGGCAGAGAGCGAAAAGGCGGCCATCTGCATGGCGACATGGGCGGTCTGCAATTTGGTATCGGGCCGCGCGGCATAAATGCGCCCGGCCTGAAGAAAGGACGCCAGAGAGGTTTCGGGATCCGTACGCAGCGAAAGCCGCCCCAGCGCAAAGAGGCTGAAGGCATAGCGCCCGTCGCTCCAGCCCTGCGCCTGAGCGATCGACACCGCCCGCCGCGCCGCGCGCAGCCGTTCGCTTGTCGCCGTGCGCGGGCCAAGCGCCGCTTCGATTGCATTGATCCAGCTGCGCGGCGTGGGGCCCAGATATTCGGGCGCGCCGTTCAGGCCTGCGGGGTTCAGCCGCGCCAGAATACCGGGCAAAAGCACCGCCACCTGATCGCGGGTCATGCCATTGCGGATCTCGGGCGCGTAATAGACCTTTAGCATCAGCATATCGAAACCGGTCAGAACGGCGTTGAAGTTATCGTCGTTAAAGACGCTGTCGGGCAGCCGGTAAAGGTCGTTGAGCGGGCCGATGGATTGCGCCAGCTCTTCGTGCAGGCAATCGCGGATCTCTTGCGGGGGCACCTCGCGGGGGATAAAAATCGCGACCTTGCTGCGGCGGGTCAGGGTGGTCCAGTCCACGGCGCGGTTGCGCCTGAGCCTTTTGTATTCGGCCCAGCCTGAGATGCGCGGCACCACGAAACAGGCCGCCTGCGGCACTAGCCGCTGAAGCTCGGCGCGCGGAACCGTCTCGATGGTGATATTGGCGCTGGCATCCTGCGGCGGCACGCTGGCGATATCGATGCCCGCCTCGCGCCGCAGCCGCGCCAGAAGCCGCTCAAGATCCGGGGTCAGGCTGGGTCCGGGTCGGCCTATGGTGCGCACGGTGATCGGTTCCTCGAACCTGGTCAGTATCGGAAGCTCGCGCCCGCTTTCCATCCGAAAGGAAAGATCCAGAAAATCCTGCGCCAGCGCCGCGTTCGAGCGCGCCGGAGGCTGGGTGACAGTGTCGGCAAAGACCTTCATCGGCGGCAGGCTTGCGGGCAGGGGAACCCGCCGCGCCGCAGGCTCGTTCACCGCCGCCGGGGCGCAGGCAGCCAGACCAAGGGCCAGAGGAATAAAATAAAACTTCAACACATTACTTCCGATTGTATTTGATAAATGGGCTCAGGCGACCGATGCGATCATAAAGTTTTCGTGCGCTCGCGTTGAAATCCTGGGTCAGCCAATAGACATCCGGCGACCCGGCGCGGTCGGCGGCACCATAGACCGCCTCGATCAGGGCGCGGCCGATGCCCGCGCCGCGCGCTGCCGGATCGACATAAAGATCCTGAAGGTAACAGACGTTTTCAACCTTCCAGCCGTGGCGATGAAAGAGGTAATGCACCAGGCCCACCGCGCGCCCGTCCTGCACTGCCAGCAAACCGTTGAAATCCTGTGGGTCGTCCCCCAGAAGCCGCGCAAAGCTACGGCGATAGACATCGTCGGAGACCGAGGTTTCGTAAAATTCCAGATAGGCCGTCCAAAGGCGATGCCAGTCCTGCTGGTCGCTGGCCTGCAACGGTCGGATCTCAAGGCTCAATCGGTCAGGCTCCTGCGGGTGATCTGTTGACGAGATGCCCCGCCTCCATGTCGATACTATGGCATTTTGTGGGGTTTTAAAGGCCCATGCCGGCGGCGCCTGTCGCCGCGCGCCGGTTTTCGCCCGCCGCCGGTGAAAGCCGCCCCCGCCGGCGCCTAGCGCTGGCCGCGCGCGGCAAAGGCCAGACGCTCGAACAGATGCACGTCCTGCTCGTTCTTCAAAAGCGCGCCATGCAGCCGGGGCAGGGCGTTCTTGCCATCGCGCCTGAGATCCTCGGGGCCCAGATCCTCGGCCAGCAGCAGCTTGAGCCAGTCCAGAACCTCGGAGGTTGACGGTTTTTTCTTAAGCCCTGCTGTTTCGCGCAGTTCAAAGAACTGGGTCAGGGCGGTGGTCAATAGCGCCTCTTTGATGCCCGGATGATGCACCTCGACGATCTTGCGCATCGTTTCCATGTCCGGAAAGCGGATATAGTGAAAGAAACAGCGGCGCAGAAATGCGTCGGGCAGTTCTTTTTCGTTGTTGGATGTGATGATCACGACGGGGCGGTGGCGCGCGCGGATCGTGGCGCCGGTTTCATAGACATGAAACTCCATCCGGTCGAGTTCCTGCAAAAGATCGTTTGGAAACTCGATATCGGCCTTGTCGATCTCATCGATCAGCAAAACGCTTTTGCCATCCGCTTCAAAAGCCTGCCACAGCTTGCCCTTGCGGATGTAATTGGCCACGTCATGCACCCGCTCATCGCCCAGCTGACTGTCGCGCAGCCGGCTGACGGCGTCATATTCGTAAAGCCCCTGCTGCGCTTTGGTCGTCGATTTGATGTGCCATTCGATCATCGGCAGCTTCAGTGCATCGGCCACCTGCCGGGCCAGTTCGGTCTTGCCTGTCCCCGGCTCGCCCTTGACCAGCAAGGGCCGTTCCAGCGCCACGGCGGCATTTACTGCAACGGTCAGGTCTTCGGTTGCCACATAGGCATCGGTACCGGAAAATTTCATGGTTTTTACAAGCGCCTCACAGGATCGGTTCACGCGCTTCTATCACATCGAAATTTCCCTTCAACCTCGTGTGAATTGGGAGTGACATCCCCCCCCGCCGGGTGTATTCGGGCGGCGGAACCTGCCGGATGTCATATAGTGCACCACATATCGACCCCGGCCTGCGAGAGGGAGCAGGTATGAAAGCAGAGGTTTTTCTGCCCGACGATTATCGTCCCGCCGAGAGCGAGCCGTTCATGAACGAGCGCCAGCTTGAATATTTCCGCCGAAAGCTTCTGAACTGGAAAGCGGATCTGATGGACGATACCAAGCACACAATCGAAGGGTTGCAGGACAGCACCCGTAATATTCCCGATGTCGCCGACCGGGCCAGTGAAGAGACCGACCGCTCTCTGGAACTGAGAACCCGGGATCGCCAGCGCAAGCTGGTGGCCAAGATCGACGCCGCGCTGCGCCGCATCGAAGAAGGCGAATACGGCTATTGCCAGGAAACCGGAGAGCCGATTTCGCTCAAACGTCTGGATGCGCGCCCGATCGCGACCATGTCGCTTGAGGCGCAGGAACGCCACGAGCGGCGCGAAAAGGTCCA
>JASBSV010000040.1 GCA_030148745.1 Paracoccaceae bacterium | reverse complement strand
GCCGAGATGGAGCTGATTGTCTGTATCACCGAAGGGATTCCGGTTCTGGACATGATGCGCGTCAAACGCGCGCTGGAAGGCAGCGCCAGCCGCCTGATCGGCCCCAACTGCCCCGGCATCATTACGCCCGACGCGTGCAAGATCGGCATCATGCCCGGCCATATCCACAAACGCGGCTCGGTCGGCGTTGTCTCGCGTTCGGGGACGCTGACCTATGAGGCGGTCAAACAGACCTCGGACAGCGGGCTGGGCCAGTCGACGGCGGTCGGCATCGGCGGCGATCCGATCAAGGGCACCGAGCATATTGACGTTCTGGAAATGTTTCTGGCTGATCCTGAAACCCAGTCGATCATCATGATCGGCGAGATTGGCGGCTCTGCCGAAGAGGATGCCGCGCAGTTTCTGGCCGACGAAAAGAAAAAGGGCCGCTGGAAACCTACCGCAGGCTTTATCGCGGGCCGCACCGCCCCCCCGGGCCGCCGGATGGGCCACGCAGGCGCCATCGTCGCCGGCGGCAAAGGCGGGGCAGAAGACAAGATCGAAGCAATGAAATCCGCCGGCATCACCGTCGCCGACAGCCCTGCAGGGCTGGGCGCAGCGGTGTTGAAGGCCATCGGCTGATGCAATCACGCCCCGGGGCGCGACGCCCGGGGGCCACAATGTCAGGGTAGTGCCATGACCGATCAATCTCCCAATGACGCCTTCAAGGCCTCGTCCTTTCTTCAGGGCCATAACGCCGAATACATCGAACAGGTCTATGCGAAATACGCAAACGACCCGCACGCTGTTGATGAACAATGGGCCGAGTTCTTTCGCCAGTTGGGCGATGCCGAAATCGACGTTAAAGCCGAAGCGCGCGGCCCTTCATGGGCGCGCCCCGACTGGCCGCCGCAACCCGATGACGAACTGACCCACGCCCTTGACGGACAATGGGCCGAAGCACCCGCCGTCGCCAAAAAAGTTCAGGCCAAGGCCGATGAAAAAGGCATCGCCGTCAGCGACGATCAGCTCAAGCGCGCCGTGCTCGACAGCATCCGCGCCCTGATGATCATCCGCGCCTATCGGATTCGCGGCCATCTGGCTGCGGATCTTGATCCGCTGGGCCTGCGCGAAGATACCGGCCACCCCGAGCTTGAGCCGAAATCCTATGGCTTTACCGAGGCCGATATGGACCGGCCGATTTTCATCGACAATGTGCTTGGCCTGCAAATGGCCTCGCTGCGCGAGATCCTGGCGATCGTCAAACGCACTTATTGTGGCACTTTCGCGCTGCAATACATGCATATCTCGGACCCGGCGCAATCGGCATGGCTGAAAGAGCGCATCGAAGGCTATGGCAAGGAAATCCAGTTCACCCGCGAAGGCCGGCGCGCGATTCTGAACAAACTGGTCGAGGCCGAAGGGTTCGAGAAGTTCCTGCACGTCAAATACATGGGCACCAAGCGTTTCGGTCTGGATGGCGGCGAAAGCCTGATCCCGGCGATGGAACAGATCATCAAGCGCGGCGGCGCTTTGGGCGTCAAGGACATCTCGATCGGCATGCCCCACCGTGGCCGGCTGTCGGTCCTGGCCAATGTCATGCAAAAACCCTATCGCGCGATTTTCAACGAATTCCAGGGCGGCAGTTTTAAACCCGACGAAGTTGATGGCTCGGGCGATGTGAAATATCACCTCGGCGCCTCCTCGGACCGCGAATTTGACGGCAACGCCGTTCACCTGTCGCTGACCGCCAACCCCAGCCATCTTGAGGCGGTGAACCCCGTCGTTCTGGGCAAGGTGCGGGCCAAGCAGGACCAATTGGGCGATACCGAGCGCAACGCGGTCCTGCCGATCCTGTTGCATGGTGATGCGGCCTTTGCCGGTCAGGGCGTCGTGGCCGAATGCTTTGGTCTGTCGGGCCTTAAAGGTCACCGCACCGGCGGTACGATCCATATCGTCGTCAACAACCAGATCGGCTTTACCACCGCGCCGCATTTCAGCCGCTCGTCGCCCTATCCCACGGACATTGCGCTTATGGTCGAGGCGCCGATTTTCCACGTCAACGGCGACGATCCCGAAGCGGTGGTTCATGCCGCCAAAGTGGCCACCGAATTCCGCCAGATGTTCCGCAAGGACGTGGTCATCGACATCTTCTGTTATCGCCGGTTTGGCCATAACGAAGGTGACGAGCCAATGTTCACCAACCCGCTGATGTATCAGAAGATCAAAAAGCAAAAGACGACTTTGTCGCTTTATACCGAACGACTGGTCAAGGACGGGCTGATCCCGGAAGGCGAGATCGAGGATATGAAGGCCGCCTTTCAGTCGCATCTGAATGAAGAGTTTGAGGCCGGCAAAGATTACAAACCCAACAAGGCCGACTGGCTGGACGGGCGCTGGCGTCATATCAACAAACGCGGCGAAGATTATCAGCGCGGCGCAACGGCAATCGCCGACGAAACCTTTGACCAGATCGGCAAGGCGCTTAGCCGCGTGCCCGATGGCTTTCCGGTGCATAAAACCGTGGGCCGGATCTTTGACGCCAAGGCGGAAATGTTCCGCACGGGCGAAGGCCTCGACTGGGCAACCGGAGAGGCGCTGGCTTTCGGCTCACTCCTGACCGAAGGGTTTCCGGTACGCCTGTCGGGGCAGGACAGTACCCGCGGCACCTTCAGCCAGCGTCACTCGGCCCTGATCAACCAGCAGACGGAAGAGCGTTACTATCCGCTCAACCACATCCGCGAAGGTCAGGCGCAGTACGAGGCCATCGACTCGATGCTCTCGGAATATGCGGTTCTGGGCTTTGAATATGGCTATTCGCTTGCCGAACCGAACGCATTGACCCTGTGGGAGGCACAGTTCGGCGATTTCGCCAATGGCGCCCAGATCATGTTTGACCAGTTCATCTCGTCGGGCGAAAGCAAATGGCTGCGCATGTCGGGGCTTGTGTGTCTTTTGCCGCATGGCTTTGAAGGACAGGGTCCAGAGCATTCGTCGGCCCGCCTTGAACGGTTCCTGCAACTGTGTGGCAGCGACAACTGGATCGTGGCCAATTGCACGACACCGGCCAATTATTTCCACATCCTTCGCCGTCAGATCCATCGCAGCTTCCGCAAGCCGCTGATCATGATGACGCCGAAATCGCTGTTGCGTCACAAGCTTGCCATCTCGGACCGGGAAGAGTTCACCACCGGATCTTCCTTCCACCGGGTTTTGTGGGATGACGCCGAAAAGGGCCGCTCGGAAACCAAGCTTAAGCCCGACAGCAAGATCAAGCGCGTGGTGATGTGCGCCGGCAAGGTCTATTACGACCTTCTGGAAGAACGCGACGCGCGCGGGATCGATGATATCTATCTGATGCGTTTCGAACAGTTCTATCCCTTCCCGGCCATCTCGGCGGTTCAGGAGCTGGAACGCTTTAAGGGCGCCGAAATGATCTGGTGCCAGGAAGAGCCCAAGAACCAGGGCGGTTGGAGCTTTATGGAGCCCAATATCGAATGGGTCCTGACCCGTATCGGCGCCAAGAACAAACGCCCCGTTTACGTCGGGCGCACTGCCTCAGCCTCGCCCGCGACGGGTCTGGCAAGCCAGCACAAGGCGCAGCAAGCCGCCCTCGTCGACGAGGCGCTGACATTTGAAGGAAAAAAGTAACATGAGCACCGAAGTCCGCGTACCGACCCTGGGCGAAAGCGTCACCGAGGCGACCGTCGCCACATGGTTCAAGAAACCCGGCGATACCGTCGCGGTAGATGAGATGCTGTGCGAGCTTGAGACAGACAAAGTCACCGTCGAAGTGCCCTCGCCCGTGGCCGGAACATTGGGCGAAATCGTTGCCGCCGAAGGTGCCACCGTCGGCGTAGACGCGCTTTTGGCCACCATCACCGAAGGCGCCAGCGCCCCGGCCCCCGCAGCCAAGACCGCCGCCAAGCAGGAGGAGACCGCCGAAGCGGCCCCCACGGCAAAAACCGCCCCCCCGCCCGGCACCGTCGATGTGATGGTGCCCACCCTTGGCGAAAGCGTCACCGAAGCCACGGTTTCCACATGGTTCAAATCCGTGGGCGATACCGTCGAACAGGACGAGATGCTGTGCGAACTTGAAACCGACAAAGTTTCGGTCGAGGTGCCTTCGCCCGCTGCCGGCACGGTGGCTGAAATTCTGGCGCCCGAGGGGACGACCGTCGATGCCACGGCGAAACTCGCCATCCTGTCGACGGGCGCGGCGCCCAAGGCCCCTGCCGCCGCAGAGGCCGCAGCACCGGCGGCTCAGACCGTTTCGGCACGAGGCAAGGACATTGAAAATGCCCCCTCGGCCAACAAACTGATGGCCGAAAAGGGATTGAGCCCTGAACAGGTGACCGGAACCGGAAAAGACGGACGCATCATGAAGGAAGACGTGCTTAAAGCGCAGGCGGCGCCCGCCGCCACGCCGGCAGCCGGCAAACCTCAGGGCGGGGCAGCCGCCGCGCCGGCCCCTGCCCCGCGCGCACCTGTCGCCGCCGAGGATGCCGCCCGCGAAGAACGGGTCAAGATGACCCGCCTGCGCCAGACCATCGCCCGCCGCCTGAAGGACGCGCAGAACACCGCGGCCATGCTGACCACCTATAACGAGGTCGACATGACCGGCGTGATGGAGCTGCGCCGCGAATATAAGGACCTGTTTGAAAAGAAACACGGCACAAAGCTTGGCTTTATGTCGTTTTTCACCAAGGCCTGCTGTCATGCGCTTCAGGAGGTTCCCGAGGTCAACGCCGAAATTGACGGCACCGATATCGTCTATAAGAACTTCGTTCATATGGGCGTGGCGGTCGGAACGCCTTCGGGTCTGGTTGTGCCGGTCGTGCGCGACGCCGATCAGATGAGCTTTGCCGAGATTGAGAAAAAGATCTCGGAACTGGGTCTGCGCGCGCGTGATGGCAAATTGTCGATGACCGAAATGCAGGGCGGGACTTTTACCATCTCTAACGGAGGTGTCTATGGCTCTCTGATGTCCTCGCCCATCCTTAACCCGCCGCAATCGGGTATTCTGGGCATGCACAAAATTCAGGAGCGCCCGGTTGCCATCAACGGTCAGGTCGTGATCCGCCCGATGATGTATCTGGCGCTGTCGTATGACCACCGGGTTGTCGACGGCAAAGGCGCGGTCACGTTCCTTGTACGCGTCAAAGAAGCGCTGGAAGACCCCCGGCGCCTGTTGATGGACCTGTAATATATAGCAAGACCCGCCCGCAAAGGGCGGGTCGCAACCCCGACGGCAAGAACTCCGGTATGAGACCTCCTATGCCCGACATGGATTTTCAGGCGAAAAACGCAAGGTCTTGTGGTACTCTGGGGATGCAAGTCTAAATACGGGGAATACAATCATGTCTAATGAACTTACTATTCTCGCTCTTTATGGCCTTCTGGTCATTGTCATCCTTTTGGTTCACGTCCTGCTGGCCCTGCCTCAGGTCGGCTTGTCCTATCTCGCCTCGCCGCGCGACAACGAGGTGAAACTGACCGGCACAGCAGGCCGAGCCCTGCGCAGTCTGGAGAACGCGATCGCCGCGATGGTTCTTTTCGCGCCGGCGGTCCTGATCCTTCAGGCACAGGGAACGTTCAGCTCGACAACCCTGTTGATGGCGCAGATTTTTCTCGTAGCGCGGGTGCTTCACTGGTTGCTTTACCTGGCCGGGTTGCCTTGGGTGCGCACGGCGGCATGGCTGGCCGGCTTTCTTGCCACGGCCTATCTGTATATTCTCGCGATCTGACTTAAACAAAGGGACCGGCGATCAACCATGACGAATAAAATTGCGGTTCGGACTTTCGCCGGTCCCCCTCAGACGGCTGAGGCCAGTCCGACCATCCGTCTTACCTCCCTGAAAACGCGGTTCAGCCACCATCGCCATGCCCGCGTTCCGTCCGCCGGGGCCTTGAACCGCCGCGCCAAGGCGCCATCTGCCATTTCAGTACATTATCAAACCCACACAGCAGGAGACCCAAATGGCCACCTATGACGTCATCATCATCGGCAGCGGCCCCGGCGGCTATGTCTCGGCCATCCGTTGCGCTCAGCTTGGCCTCAAGACCGCTTGCGTCGAAGGGCGCGAAACACTGGGCGGCACCTGTCTGAATGTTGGCTGTATACCGTCCAAGGCGCTGCTGCACGCAAGCCATATGCTCCATGAAGCGGAAACCAATTTCGCCGCCATGGGCCTGAAAGGCAAATCACCCTCGGTCGATTGGAAGCAGATGCAGGCCTATAAGGACGGCGTCATCGAACAAAACACCAAAGGGGTCGAGTTTCTTTTCAAGAAGAACAAGATCGACTGGCTCAAGGGCTGGGGATCGATCCCCGAGCCCGGCAAGGTCAAGGTTGGCGATGATGTGCACGAGGCCAAGAATATCGTTATCGCCACCGGCTCGGTCTCTGCCTCGCTGGCCGGGGTTGAGGTGGACGAGAAGGTGGTGGTCACCTCGACCGGCGCGCTGACCCTGCCCAAGGTGCCCAAGAAGATGGTTGTGATCGGCGCAGGCGTCATCGGCCTTGAGATGGGATCAGTCTATGCGCGGCTGGGCGCCGAGGTTCATGTGATTGAGTTTCTGGATCATGTTACGCCCGGAATGGATGCCGAGATTTCCAAGACCTTTCAGAGAACTCTGAAAAAACAGGGGTTCACCTTCACCCTTGGCGCGGCCGTTCAGAAGGTGGAGGCGACCAAGACCAAGGCAAAGGTGACCTATAAAATCCTCAAGACCGAGGCCGAGGAAACCGTCGATGCAGATGTGGTTCTGGTGGCGACAGGGCGCAAACCCTTTACAGACGGGCTCGGCCTTGATGCTCTGGGGGTTGAGATGACCGACCGTGGTCAGGTCAAGGTTGGCGATCACTGGAACACCAATATCGCCGGGATTTACGCGATTGGCGATGCCATCGAAGGCCCGATGCTGGCTCATAAGGCCGAAGACGAAGGTATCGCGGTAGCTGAAACTCTGGCAGGCCAGAAGGGCCATGTGAATTACGGTGTTATCCCCGGGGTCATCTATACCTCGCCCGAAGTCGCCAGTGTTGGCCAGACCGAGGAGCAACTAAAGGCAGCCGGCCGCGCCTATAAGGTCGGCAAGTTTTCCTTTATGGGCAACGGCCGTGCCAAGGCCAATTTCGCCGCCGAAGGCTTTGTCAAAATTCTGGCCGACGCCGAAACCGACCGGGTTCTGGGCGCGCATATGATCGGCCCGATGGTGGGCGATCTGATTCACGAGATCTGTGTGGGCATGGAATTTGGCGCAGCGGCCGAGGATATCGCCCGAACCTGCCATGCTCATCCAACCTATTCCGAAGCGGTGCGCGAGGCAGCACTGGCCTGTGGCGACGGCGCCATTCACGCCTGACCTGACAGTAGTTTGGAAAAGACCGGCCGAGCACGCCCTCGACCGGTCTGAGCCATTTCGCAAACACACGCAAATCGACCCTCGGCGGGATATTCGTGGCGCATCCCTGCCGGACAAGGCTGTTACGCCCAGCACTGTAATTTCCGTCGAAAAAAATTAACCGGTCAGCAATTTTAGTCCCTGCGTGACATCGGTACGTACGGCAAGCCGCAAACCCGGCTCGTCGCCCGCCCTTAATGCCGCCAGCATGAGCCTGTGGTTGTGCGGCGGTTCGGTTCGTCCCAGCCGGCCATAAAGCTTGCGCATGGTCGGACCAAGCTGAAGCCAGACGGTTTCCGCCATTGCCAGCATGGCCGGCGCCTGCGCCCTGAGATATAGCGTGCGATGGAATTCCAGATTTGTCCGGATATAACCGACGGCATCGCGCCGCTGGATCATCTCGGCAATACTGGCATTGATCGCCTGCAAACGTTCGATAAGCGCAAAATGGGCGCGCGGCATGGCGCGCGATGCCAGTTCGGTCTCCAATAGCGCGCGGATGGCGGCCAGTTCCTCGATCCGGTCGTTGGACAGCTCGGGCGTCGACACACGGCCCGAGGACGATAAGGTCAGCGCGCCCTCCGCCGTCAGGCGGCGCAAAGCTTCGCGCGCGGGCGTCATTGAAACCGAAAACTCCTTACCCAAACCGCGCAGCGTCAGGCTTTCACCCGGTCCGATCTCTCCATGCATGATCCGGCTTCGCAAGCTGCGATAGATCATGTCATGGGCGGCTGCCGCGCCGTCGCCGGGTCTGGGTTGGATCAACATGCAGTATCAACAACAGAGAGCATCGCGCCCGTCAATCACAGAAGCGAAAGCGATGCAGCCCGGCCCCGTTCCGGCGCAGCCATGCGCGCGGGTCGCGATAGTCCGGCGATATCTGCTCAACCAGCGCCCAGAACGCGGGGCCGTGGTTCATTTCACGAAGATGCGCCACTTCATGGGCCGCCACATAGTCAAGCACCTCGGGTGGGGCCATGATCAGCCGCCAGGAATACATCAGATTGCCCTGACAGGAGCATGACCCCCACCGCGAACGTGTATCGCGGATCGACATACGCCCGTAGGAACGCCCCACCATCGCGGCATAACGGTCAGAGGCCGCAGACAGCCGTTCGCGCGCCCTGACCTTTAGAAAGCCCGCCACACGCGCGGCGACGCGCGCATCGGGCCCCGGAACCTGCATCCGGCCTTCGGCAAGGCTGGGCGCGCGCGACTTTCCGGCTACCAGCTCCACCATTTCCCCTTCAACCGGCAGGAAACTGCCGTACCCGACCAGCTCACTGGTACCGTGATCAGCCAGATGTTTGCGTATCCAATCCGCCTTTTCGTCGACAAACCCGCGCAGCGACCGATCACGCACCCCCGGAGGCGCGGTCAGGGTCACTTTCCCGTCAAGCTGCGACACCCTGAGCGACATGCGCCGCGCGCGCGCGGTTCGTCTGAGCGTGATCTCGACCGGTGGATCACCGTGCAGGAACAGCTTTTGCAATGGGTCCTCCGTCTGCTGAAAAAATCTTAACAGCTGCGACCGGCGGCAACATCCCAAAAAACTTGAGCGCCCCCTGTTTCGAAAGCCTTTGACACCCTTTTCGGGATGTGGCAGTTGCGTGCGACTTTCGAACATCGACACCATAGGAAGGGAAATCAGATGCCCAAGGAAGAATGGGGCGTAAAGCGTCTTTGCCCGACAACCGGCAAACGGTTTTACGACCTGAACAAAGACCCGATCGTCAGCCCCTATACGGGTGAGGTCGTGACGCTGAACACCGGCAACAAGTCGCGGGTTTCTGTAAGCGCAGCCAAGATCGAAAAGCCTACTAAAGAGATCGTCACAGACGATGATGATCTGCTGGCCGATGACGATGACACCGATGTCGATCTGGGCGATGACGTTCTGGATGACGACGATGACTCCGATGACGTTTCGCTTGACGAAATCGCGGATGTCGCATCTGACGACGACGACAGCTGATCGTGACCTGCGACAGATTTTTCGCTTGATCTGACGCACGGGCTTAACTAGAGAAACGGTCGCGGGCCGGTTTGGCCTGCGACACAGAAATGGGGCCTTAGCTCAGTTGGGAGAGCGCTTGCATGGCATGCAAGAGGTCAGGGGTTCGACCCCCCTAGGCTCCACCATTTCCCCCTGAAAGCGTCAAACGACCGGTCTCGGTCCAATTCATGGAACCGGCTGTTGTAACTTGTTTGATTAGCCCGCCGCTAATGCAGAGGCGCCGGTGTTGCCCCGGCTGCCGCGGGCAATTATGCCTGCGTATCGGGCATCGCGGAAGGCGCCGTGCAATCTGTTTGCCATAGCGCCGGATACATATCCCAGCACGACATCATGCCGCTGCCGGTTCGGTTCTGAGCCTGCCTGCCCGAACCGGATGGGGCATCCGCCTTGTTCAATGTGTAAGTGAGACCATGCTCATCAGAGCGGCCTGCACCCGATCGCCTTCGATCATCATGCTTGGGCCGACGGGCGTTGCGGCCATGCCGATCCTGTTGAGCCAGCGCCTGAAGACAGCGGGAACGATTCCAATCACATGCGTCGCGCCAACCGACCGTGCGGTCGTGGAAAGTGTGGTCATCAAAAGCTTTTGGATCGGCAGGCGCTGCTCGGCGGAGACATCGTCACAAACGAACAGCCGTGACGCCTCCCAGATAGTGTCCGAGACAGGGGCCTGCTCATAAAGAAAATTGACCGGCAATCCGGGCAACAGCCCAAGCTGCGCATCGCGTAGCATATAGCTGTGCTGGCCGCATTGTGCCGTAGTGGGCGTTATCCGTATTCCGGCAAGTATGCTGCCATAGGCATGAATGATAACCCAGCGCGCCCAGGGGGTATCATACTGGTCAAACTCCATCCCGTTCTCTTCGGGCAGTTGCCAGCCCTTCTTGGCGATAAAGATGTCGTGGCGCACTTTCAGGTAGTTCTGCAGCAGCTCACCATAGTGATGCATGTTTTGAAACGACAAGGCCGTCGCCCGAACATTGGCGAGGCCTTCAAAACGATCACAGGCAGGCGTCTTTGCAATCGGCGGGGCCGAGATCCTGCCTTTGGCGTCCAGCCAAAGATCACTTTGTGGAACAAGCTCAGGAAATCTGCCCCGAGCCTTCAGGCAGAGTTCGCCATCGTGAGTTCCCATACGCTGCCTCGTCGTTTTTTATTACGATTTGGAAACAGTCAACTTTTTACATTTTACATTTTTGGAAACAATTAACCTTTCTTAACGCTCTTTGGCCACAGTTTTGCCACGACTGTGTGTAATTATTCGCAAAGTGTGTTGTGCTTTAAACGCAAAGTCGGGCTCACTCGCTCGATGACACACTGCTGCCGGAAGCGGCAACCGCATAGCAGAGGTGGAAATCACTCGGGAAACACGAGAAGGCGACAAAACCAGCAGTGTCAGCGTTTACCACGCTGCCTGACCGGTGTGCGGTGCAATTCTTGAGTGCAGTTATGGGCAACAGGATGAGAAGTCGATATTTCCCCAAAATGAACTTTGCAGCGGAAACCAACACTTTCCGTCTGTTTCGCCAGATGCGCGATTATGCTCAGGTGGGGTTGGATCTGTTCTGGCAAAGACAGGTCATCTTTGCCGCCGCCCTGGCTCTTGCGGCATTCTACTATAGCGTGACATTGGCCCTGTCCGTTCTGGGGCTAATTGCGCTTTCGGAAAGTTATGATTATCTCGTCTTCCGGCAGATCCTGAACTCGAAAGGCCGCAACCCGGCCGAGGCGCGGAAATTTCTGTACAAGCTCTATGTCGGCACGACCCTCAGCGCCTCGATCATCGTTGCCTATTCGGTAGGAATATCCCAGATACAGGGCCCGGCCATGCACTTCATGCCGCTGTTCTTTCTTTTCGCCGCCGCCCTCTTTGCCGCGATGAACAACCACTACCTCAAACCCGTGCTTGCCCTGCGGCAGCTGATCTATGGCGCTGCTTTTCTTTACATTCCGATCCGCGATATTGTCATAACTGGCGCGGATATCCACTCGGAACTCTGGGCCCAGCTTTTTTCCAGTCTTTTTGTTCTCTACTTCATCATCGACAGTTCACATATCTACTTCAAACTCTATCAGACCAAGCTTAAACAGATCGATCTGCTGAAGGAGGAGGCCAAAAAATCCCGCGCCGCCTATGAAGCAAAAACCGAATTTCTGGCAACGATGAGCCATGAACTACGTACGCCTTTGACGGCGATCCGAGGCTCGGTCGATCTGGCCAATTCGGGCCGAATGGGCGCGCTGCCGCCCAAGGTCAGCGACGTGCTGACCATCGCGCAGCGCAATTGTGTTCGGCTCATCACGCTGATCAATGACATACTTGACCTGCAAAAGGTCGAAGCCGGCAGAATGGTGTTCGAGACCGAAACCTTTGATCTGGTATCGGCGACGGATGAGGCCATAAACACCAACCGGCCGTTCGCTCACACGCTTGGCGTGGAAATCGAGCGCGCCGCCATACCGGGCGCTCCGGTTTTGATCACGGCCGACAAATTCCGCCTTGAACAGGTCTTCACCAATATACTCTCGAACGCGGCTAAGTTTTCACCTAACGGCGGAGAAGTCCTTGTGCGCATAGAGGCAAACGATGGGCAGGCAAGGGTTTCATTTTCCGATCAGGGTATTGGCCTGTCCGAAGATGAGTACGAGCGCGTGTTTGACAGGTTCAGTCAGGTAGATTCTTCGGATACACGCAAGATTGGCGGAACCGGCCTTGGCATGAATATCTCCAAACGCATTGTCGAGGCCTTCGATGGCACCATCGGCTATCATCGGAATGACGATGTTGGAACCACTTTTTATGTTGAGCTTCCACTGGCAGCTGCCTGAGCTGTCACGGCGGGGCGCAACGCCTCGCTCGGACCGGTCATGCCTGCGCCCCGCGCCCGGTCCTCAGAACTGTCTTGTCAGGCCAAGCTGACAGTCCGTGCTGTCGAAATCGTAAAACGCGACGTTCGATGAATTCTTTGAATAAGAACAGCTGAGCCGCGGGGTGAAACCGCGGTAGCTAACGCGCGAGTTGAACACCGTTGCGGACAGTGAATAATAACTGTCCTTTCTCGGACTGGTTGTCAGCGGATAATCTCCGACAAAATCTCGCCGACCCAACTCAAGCGAAAATCGTGTGTTCAGCCCCCCTTCCCACGCGCGCGCCACGCCTGCGAAAACCCTGACCGCGCCGTACTTCAGATGGTCAGCGACCGGCCGACCGGTTTCGCCCCCCACTCCCGCCCAGACCGACAGAGCCGGGCTCAGCTGATGCGAAAGGCTGAACGTTGCGGTGGTGACCGGCCCGTCGCGATAACTCTGAACAGGATAAAACCGACGCTCACGGCCCAGGCTGATGCTGAGCGTATTTTTCACCGAGAGCCGCCGGTCAAGCGAGAACACAAGCCCCACGGCAGTATTGTCGCCATCGTCGCCACGCCAGCTGTGGCGCAGGTGGGGGGTGATGCTCCAGCGTGACCTTTCATTCGCGTGTTCATAGGCAAGCGCCAGCGTGCCAGTAGCGCTGTTATAAGTGGGGTTCTTATACTTCGTGCCCGAGAGGCCCCAGTTCAGGGTGATGCGGCTCTGCGGTGAGTATTGCTTGCGAAAGTATCCGCTCACGCCAAGGCGTGCGCCCAGCCCCGAGACGACCCGCGATCCGGGGTCGATGGTGAATCTTCCAGTCGTCGTGTCAAAAACCGTATTGGTGGTGCCATTGTTGATATTGCTCGACGGAAGCAGGGCAAATTCCGCACTGACACCCATCGGACGGCGCGCCGCGATGGTGCCCAGAAACCGTTGGTAGCCGGCCCGCATCGCCGTGCTTTTGTCGATCCGCAAAAGTTCGCGAAAGTGATATTCGGCGGCGCTGAACTGACCATCCAGCATCAGCGTATGAGCCAGCTCGCGCCGCGCGTTCAGGTACCCGGGATCAAGACGCAGCGCCTGACGGAAATTTCCAATCGCGGGTTTGAGCGCACCGCGCGCCTTGGCCACACGTCCCTCAAAAAAAAGCCGCTGCGCCTGCGTTGGATTGCTGCGCTCGAATTCGGCGCGCGCCTGGGCGATCCGCCCGCTGCTGATCAGCGCGGAAATCTCATTATCCGTGACAGCGGCGGTGGTTTGAGTGGCTGAGGCAAAAATGCCCCCGGCCAAGAATATGACCGGGAGCATATGTCGGCAGCGCGACCAGAAATTTCGCGCTGCCCGTTCTGATTTATTTTTTGCCAAGGTAGAATGCACCGTAAGTGATTGAGGTACCTTGTTCACCGGCAAAGCCACCAACCTCGGCCGGTTGCGATGCGGCGCTGTCATAGCCAAAGAAATTACCGCCACTCAATGTCGCCGGCGTTCCGCCAGTCGAAATGGCCGTTGTACCGTTTTTAGCCGCTACCGTGCCGCCGTCAAAGGCATTGCCGCTGATCGTGGCGCCGGTCACCGTAATCTCGGTGATAGGCGTGGTCACGGGTGTGCCCGACGAATTTTTCGCGGTAAAGCCGTTCATGGTCACGTTAACCTTACCTGCCCCGAAATCGGCGCTGACGCTGCTGTTGCCGCTGATATCGGTTTGGGCGCCGCTGCTGTTAACAATATATGCCCCTTCCGCAGCCCCGGTATAGCTTGCCGTGCCGGTTGAGGGCACATCGGCCCCTTTGGTGATAATACCGCCCACGCCATTAACATCGTAGGTCACGCTGCCGACCGTGTAGGTTTCATTGGTTGTTAGGGTAACATAGTTGTACGGGTTCGGCCGCGGCTGCAGTTCCGCGCTGACAGTGCCATCCGAGATAACCCCGGAGCTATTTGGCCCGTTCGGGTCGGTTAGAGTGTATTTCGTATCATCGATGGTGATCGCACCGGTATCATGCTTGAGGCTGCCGGTGGTATTCGTCAGCGTGATCGCCCCGCTTGCCTTATTGATCTGCAAGGCCCGGCCGCCCAGCGTGCTCGTAGCATTCGCTGTGCTGCTGAAGGTCTGGTAGGTCGTGCCAGTGCCCGCCGACGGGCTACTGCTGGATGTCGGGGTAGTTCCGCTTGTCGGAGTGGTACCGCTTGTCGGGGTACTCCCGCTAGGTGTCGCGCTTACAGTAGAACAGGCGGCAAGCGCAATGAGTGCAACCGCCGAGGTGCTCCGAACCAGATTTATTTTGATTTGTGACATAGCAATCATGTCATCCCCCTTCCCAATTGAACAGTTATGGGCACGGCGCAAATGCCATGCCAGGGCTCGATCAACTCAAAATTCTGTCTTGTTTTTCTACGTCTGCGTCGGCTGAATTAATGCCGGCGACACGAGCGCCTTGGATTAATATTTGACAAGCGCCCACACACGAAAATGTTATCTGAGGGGGGACTTTGCGTCAACAAGCAGCGGATCACAAATGCATTTGCAAAAGCTCACAACCACTGCGGTTCAGATTTTCCGCCAAAAGCCTTAAATTCGCCAAATTCGTGATTAACGTTGAATGCAACGACACAACCCTGCCTTGCAAGGGCGTTACCTTTGGTGCGGACCGGCGCCGGGTGGGGATAACATTAAGGACGTAACCACGATGAAGTTTCTCGCAGTTGATGATGATCCGATCATCCTGGAGCTTCTCAAAGAGGTTTTGAAGTCGGTCGGCTATGACAACGTCACCACCGCGCTCTCGGCGGCTGAGGCGCTGGAGGAGTTGAACGACGCGCGCCGCGCATTTGATTGCATCCTGCTGGATATTCAGATGCCCGAGATGGACGGCATTCAGCTTTGCCGCCTCGTGCGCGAAATGCCGCGCTACGAACATAGCCCGATCCTGATGATCACGGCGATGTCCGACAAGGGCTATATCGATAACGCATTTGCCGCCGGCGCCACCGACTATGTCACCAAACCGTTTGACGTAATCGAGTTGGGCGCGCGGTTGCGCATGGCCGAAACCCTTGTAGTTGAACGCAAAAAGGTGGCCAACAGCATATTTGCGGTACGCGCATTGCGTGAACAGCGCACCGATACCTATCGTCCATCGCTCGACGAGCGTTTCAAGATTTCGGATGTCGATGGCTGCATCAGCTATACTGCGCTTACCAACTATATCACACAGCTGGCACGCGGATCGCTTTTTGGCTCGCGGGTCTTCGCAATCGCGATACGCGACATCGAACGGCTGTACGAAACGACGACCGCTTATGAGTTCGCAAGCGCCATGGCTGACACTGCCGAAGCTATCGCGGACAATCTGGGCAACCAGCAATTCCTGATCGCCTATGCCGGCAACGGCATGTTCAGCTGTGCAATCGACAGCAGCTATGGCCTCGATCTGAAGGAACTTCTGGTGAATATCCGACGCTCCGTCGATGAGATGGAGTTGAGCTATGGTGATGGGCGGCCAATGAATCTACAGTTGGTCATCGGCGATTCGTATCGACTTTCGCTTCGCAGCGGCCGCGGTGCCGCCTCGGCGCTGACAGCCGCCGAAGGCAGCGCGAACGCCGCCCGAAACCAGGGCTTTGACGACGAAACGCCGTTTGGAAATGGTGGACGATCGGCTAACGGAGACTATTAATGGCACCCAGCGATCCGATGGCGGTACAGTTAGCGACCGTCAGGGCAAGGTTCCTTGCCCTTCTTGATGATCGGCTGGATATGATCGAATACCATCGTGCAAGCATTGGCCGCAACGATGACGACAGCGCGCCGCTGATCGGGGTTCGCGACATCGCTCACAAGATCGCCGGAACCGCCGGAACGCTGGGCTTCAGCGAAATGGGCGGCCAGGCTGCATCGGTCGAACTTGCGATCATGGAAGAGATGAAGGCAGGCGGCGCGGTGAAAGCCTCGGGCGATCTCTGCGCCCGTATCGACAGTTTTCTGGAAACCGCCGCACAGGTGGCGATAGAGGCCGAAGAGCAATAAGCGCCGCCTAAAGAATTTCGCGTTTAACTTGAGACATTCAGCATCACCTAACGCGTTGAAATATTTGACTTCAGACAGCGTTAAGAGATTCAGGTTTAACGCGAAATGCCCTAGGCCTTGCTTTGCTGGTATTTAGCCATGACCTGATTGATCTGATCCGACAGGGTCACAGGATCAAACGGCTTGACGATAACATCAACCGCGCCAAGCCCCTTCAAGGCCTCGACTTCGCTGGCCTGGGCCCGTGCGGTCATGAAGATAACCGGAATATCGTCGAACTGTGGATCCTCACGCAGTTTGCCCAAAAGCTGCTCTCCGCTCATCTCGGGCATCATCATATCGAGCAGGAAAAGATCGGGTGCAAACCCCGCCGCGCGCTCTAGCGCCTCGGCCCCCGAGGAACATTGCAAGACGTTAAAGCCGCCGACCATCTCAAGCGCCAATCTGGCAACTTCCAGGATATCGGCGTCGTCTTCAACGTGAAGAATTTTCAATGTGTCACTCATCTGCCGGTCCCCTGTCGCCGTCAACTCAGTACCAATTTACGCAGGCTTATGCCGCCACGGTGTGTCCTTTTTCGCCCTCGGAATTCCTGCCGGCCATTATCGGAAGATCGACGCGGAATGTAGACCCGACACCAACCTCACTTTCAAGCTCTATCTTGCCTCCGTGGCGTTCAACGATAGCCTTTACGATACTCAGCCCCAAACCGGTACCCCCTTTCGCACGACGGTCCGAGCTGTCGACCTGCGCAAAGCGGTCAAAGATCCGTGCCTGCGCGTCAGGCGGGATGCCGGCACCTGTATCAATAACGCTGATCCGGGCAGTTTCATCGGTTTTTTCCAATGCGACCGTTACATGACTTCCAGCCTGAGAAAACTTGGCTGCGTTTGTCATAAGGTTCGTGAGGACCTGAAAAATTCGATCCATATCACAGTTGACGATCACCGGCGCTTCAAGCCCCTCGCCCTTGAAGGACACGCCAAAGCGCCCGCCGTAGGGCTCGTTCGCATCAATGCCTTCACGGATCAATTCCGTCAGGTCGGTCGGTTCAAGTACGAATTTCATCTGACCTGCCGCAATTTTTTCCAGATCAAGGATATCATTGATGATCAGGATCAGCCGGTCGGCATTACGTCGCGCAATTTCCAGCATCCCGCGGGTCCGGTCGCTGAAATCTCCGGTCGTTCCCGCCAGGATCAGACCCAGCGATCCTTTGATCGACGTCAGTGGCGAGCGTAACTCGTGGCTAACCGTGGCGATAAACTCATCCTTTGTCTTTTCAAGCGCGACCCGTTCCGAAGCATCGCGCGAAATTGCGACAAACCGCGGCCTGGCACCGTCGGGCTGGATCAACTGCAGCGACACATCATAGGGCGTTCCCTTGTTCACAAGGCTGTATCTGACCTGATCAACCTCGGCATCGATCAGCGGCTGGCTCAGGGCGCGGAAGGTCGCCACATCAAATTCCGGGTTAACGTCGCCGGGATCTTTGGTGGCATATTCGGCCTCGTCCCAGCCGTTCTGCTCCATCGCCATCTGGTTGAGATATGTGAACTTCAAAGTTTCCATATCGAACATGTAAATCTCATCACGTACCAGATGCAGTGCGGTACGCATTTCGCGTTCAGCATTGGCGATCTTGGTTTTGGTGATATCCGTGCGGATCGAGATGCTTTTGATATGCTCGCCTTCGTCGTCGAACATCGGCACAATTGTCGACTGGGTCCAGATGATCTGACCGGTTTTGCTTATCAGCCGGGTCTCACCGGTGAAAATCTCGCCGCGCGCCAGGGTCGAGCGGACGTTTGCATAAACGGAAAAATCTGATTCCGGATAAAGAATGCTCGCGGGTTTTCCAATAAGCTCTGAACGCTCGTATCCGAACAGCGCAAGCTGCCGGTCGTTTACATCGATGATATTGGAATGCTTGTCGGTGATGGTTACGATTGAATGTCGGTTAAGCGCGTCGATCTGAAAGGCGGCATCTTCGGACTTTACCTTGACCAGGCTGGTGGTACGCCGATTATTCAAAACGGTCCACGCCAACAGGCAGGACATCGAGAAAAACACGATGAGCATCACCGTCCCCGCCCGGCTGTCCGGCGAAAGCTCCGATCCCGTACCTGCCAGCGCGGGATGCACTAGCCACATCATGGCCCATGCTATTGCAACAACCCGGTTACTGGTCTTCTTAATATTTTTCACCACAACCACCTCAAGTCACTAAGTAACTAGCCGTCCCTTGCGATGCCCCTTGCTTGGCTTTGACCCTGAATTTGGTCAGCAAGACACGTCCCAGCGCAATCAATAGTCTGCGGTATCGTTTTTATTGTGCCCCAATCATGGCAGGTTTATGAAATTTTTCACGAGCCCGGCGATTAGTTTCGCGCACGAAAACGCGCATCAGCCAGAGCCGAGACCGAAGCCACGATTTCATGCATCCCCACGGTCGATTTGGTGATCGACTTCATAATGCGGACATCGGCTGTGACTTCCTCATGGCCAGACAAAGCGATCACGGGCACGCCGCGATGCAGCCTGCTGATGTCTTCCAGAAGTGTTGAGCCGTGGCCATCGGGCAATTCCCAGTCGATGATGAACAGATCAAAGTCATGCGAGGTGATCATACGCATCGCCTCCTTGACCGATACAGCAAGAAAGACTTCGACCGCGTCACCAAGGCTGACAGTCAGAACTTCGGAAAAATCCCTGTCGTCCTCGACGTGTAGGATCCGGGGTTTTGACGATGACCGGGCGGCACTTTTTATCGCCTTGGTGCCCTTGCCGCTGTCTGGGTCGCGAAATTCCGGCACGGTGAACCAAAAGGTCGTCGGACCGCCCTGTTTGCTGTTGAACCCGATCTCTCCGCCCATTTGCTCGACGATCTGCTTTGAGATGTTCAGGCCCAGGCCGGTACCGCCCTTGGCACGGGTCGAGGAGGAATCGGCCTGTGTGAATGGCTCAAAAATCTTGCCTTTGAAGCTTTCCGAGATGCCAATTCCGTTATCCGTCACCTCTACCCGATATTTTCCGGGGGTTTTGGAGATATCGACACGCACCTCGCCACCGCTTTCAGAAAACTTCGAGGCGTTGGACAAAAGGTTGAACAGCACCTGCTCGAGCCGCCTTGCATCAACAAAGACGTAAGGGATCGCGGTTGGACAGTTTGCCTTGATCGACACGTTGTGCTGATGCGCGAAGGGCTTGATGTGTTCTACCGCGCGGTCGATGATCTTGTTGAGATTCTGCCGGCTGGGCGTAAAGCTGATCTGCCCTGAGGAGACTTTCTCCAGATCCAGAATATCGTTGACCAGACGCACCAGACGGTCACAGTTTTCTTCGGCGATCTTCAGCAGTCGCTTGCCATTTTCCGGCATGGAGCCTGAAAGCCGCGCCGATACCAGGCCCAGCGAGCCCTTGATCGACGTAAGCGGCGTGCGCAGTTCATGACTGACCGTGGCCACAAACTCGCTTTTGATTCGTTCGATTTCCTTTTTCTCGGAAATATCCTGAATCTGGGCAATATAGGCGTCTGCCTGATCTCCGATATGGTCGGACCAGCTGACACTCAGAAGGCCCCAGACCGTCTTGCCGTCCGGCAGCAGAAATTCATGTTCGCCCTGATAGGTTTTGAACCGCCCCTCTTGCAGATCCCGAACAGATCCCAGAATTTTCCGGAAATCCTTTTCGGGCAGAACCTGCTGCATATTGAGCGTCAAAAGGTCCTCTTTGCTGCGCAGGCTGAACCGGCTCAGCGCGTCATTGACGCCGGTAAACTGGCCTTCGGCGTTCAAAAGCGCCATGCTGACCGGAGCGTGCTCAAAAAGGCTCCGGAACTGCTCTTCGCTTGTCTTGAGCGCTTTTTCCGTTTCGCGCAGCGAGGTGACATCGGTCTGCGCCCCGATAAGGCGCAGCGCCTTGCCATCCTTTGACCGTTCCGCCACCACCGCGTCCGACCGCATCCAGCGCCAGACACCGGGGCTTACTTCGATCCGGTATTCGGCGATCGACCTTTCGGTCTCACCGGTGATGCAGGCCCGGTCAGCCGCACGCAGTCCGGGGGCGTCATCAGGATGCAGGCGCTTAGTGAACTCGGCCTGGGCCTCAAGATCCTTGTCGTCGAGCGGAAGGTTCATCAACCGTTTCCATGTATCGGAAACAACCGAGGTTCCGCGTATGAGATCAATATCGAACACACCGATCTGCGCACCGGTAAGCGCCATGTCCCAGCGCGCTTCGGCTTCGCGCAGGCGCTTTGCGTTTTCTTCCTTTTCAGTAACATCGCGAACCAGCACGGTATAGCGAACCTCACCGGCTTCGGTCGTCCAGAAATTCATCTGCACATCCAGGGTCAGCGGATCACCGTTTTTGGTTTCGCTGGATACAGGGTCCGCCGGCGAATGACCGTTCGTTTTGAGCGTCGGCAAAAGCCAGTTCACTGAACGGCCCTTCAATTCGGCTTCGTCAAATCCAAACAAAAGGCGGGTCGTCTGGTTCGCTGAAAGGATGGTATAGTCCCGGTCAAGCACGAGGATCGCGACCATCGCGTTGTCGATGATTGATCTGTTATGCTCTTCCGAAGTCGCAAGCTCGCGCGTGACCTGCTTGACGCGCCGCCGGACCACAGCCTCGCGGCGGAAAAGGATCCGCAGGATAATGCCGATAAAGGCCGTCAGAACCAGCCCCGCAAGCAGAACCAGATAGGGGTTCATCAACCCCTGATTCATGTCAAAGAGCGGCGTGCTGCGCCAGCGCAGCGTCCATTGCCGCCCGAAAAGATCAACCGTCGCGACACGCTGAAAGGCCGCGTTCTGCGGTTCGGTCAGCACCTCGGCGTCACTGTAAATCAGCGTCTCAGGATTGGGGGTGGGCCCGTCATAGACCTCCATAAAGAAATTTTCCTGATGGGCCGGCAGGATTTGCTGAAATACGCGGGCGCCAACAAAAGGCGCATAGACCCATCCGACAAAAGCCGCGCGGCGCTGCGCTACGGTTTCGGTTGGCAGACCCGGCTGATAAAATGGCCGCAACAGTAAAAAGCCCGGGCTTTTTGTTGCCTCCTGCACCAGAAAAATTCTGGGTGTGAGATAGGGCTTGCCCTCGTCACGCGATGAGATGGCCGCGTTACGGCGCCCTTCCTCGAAGGCTATATCCAGACCGACGGCCTCCCTGTTGCTTTCAACCGGCTCAATATATTTGATGACAAAGCGTTCTGGATTTTCGTGCTCAGGGTGGATCGAAAAATCCTGAACCTGACTCTCGGCCGCCCAAGCAAGGAATTCATCCTCTTTGCCTCTTTCGACCGGATAGATAACGCCGATACCATTGACACCAGCTAGGTTGCTTTCGATCCCCATCTGATCCACGAAACGGCGCCATTCAGGCAGCGTAACACGCTCAGAGGCGGCCAACAGGCCGGCCCCGCCGTTCAGGCTTTCGACAAAATGCTCCATCCTTTGCAGGACGGCCTGCTGATAATCGTCCGCGATATTGTTAAACGCCTGCGATCCCCGTTCCCGATTTTCCGATTTCGCAATCACAAAGGCGATCAGGGTGAAAATCAGGCACACCCCGATGACCAAGGTTTGCGTCAACGCAAAATTCTTTATTTTCATACGGCGCAGCATAGGTTTCCTTTTACTGGAACTTCTGTTTTACAGACCCAAACATATACCGGAAAAGTAGCACCAACACTTAATCCTAAATCATAGGTTGTGTTCTGCATACCGCAACCGGCATCTGAAACTATGGCGTTTCCATGGTAAATCGGCGGCATTGCGCCCATTTTTTGTCGCAAGAGGTGATCTGTCGCTCGCCAGATTCCGCGCCGGACCTGTGCGAAAACTGCGCCGCTCACAAGCCCACACCCCGGTGCCGTACGTGAGCTTGCCACGCATCCCGGGCCAACACACCGCGCCTGGCCATAGCGCCCACCATCCTCGTGCTTACCGATATCAGCACCGCTGAGCCGGTTCGTTCTTGTTATTCATCTGCAATTCGGCGCCTGGGCCGTCCTGTCATTACAAATGTGTCGTCCTCTTCCGGGTCCAGAACACATTAAAATTGGCGCTACGTAAATAACCTTTGCTCAAAAATGCCAATAAGACGCAGCGTTAACCTGTATTTGTTGACAGATATGACCAAAGCGCGTTGAACGGATTTCATGAAAATCACTGAAAATCCCTTTCGTGGCGCGGGCATTGCGCCGGATAAACTGTTCGGCGCTCCCTTTCCCAGCACCGACGCCGGGGCTGTCACAACGCTCCTGCAGCGCTGCCCGGCGGCTGCGGTTACACCTCTGATCGATGCCGGGGCTTTTGCGGCAGAGCTTGGGATCGCGGGCCTTTCCATCAAGGATGAGCGTGGGCGGATGGGGCTGGGTAGCTTCAAGGCGCTGGGCGCTGCCTATGTGATCGCACATCTGGCGCAGATGACAGGCGATGCCGGGCCTGCGTCGCTCGCCGGGCGCACCTTTGTTACGGCAAGCGCGGGTAATCACGGCCTGTCGGTCGCCGCCGGCGCCCGCGCCTTCGGGGCGGCATCGGTGGTGTTTTTGTCTCAAAGCGTGCCGGAGGTTTTTGCCGAACGTCTGGCGGCCAAGGGCGCCCGGGTCTGCCGGGCCGGCGATGACTATGAGGCCAGCATGAAAGCCGCGCTGGATGCGGCTGAGGCCAACGGCTGGACCCTTTTGTCAGACAGCTCCTGGCCGGGCTACATGGATCTGCCGCACCGCCTGATGGAAGGCTATCTTGCGATGATTGATGAGGCGGCCGGTCAACTCCGCTCTCCGCCCACGCATATATTTCTGCAGGCTGGGGTTGGCGGGCTTGCCGGAGCGGTGGCCGCCCATGCGCGCAAGCTTTGGGGTGATGCCCCGCAGATCATCGTGGTTGAGCCTGAGGCCGCACCAGCCCTTGCAGAAAGTATCAAGGCGGGGGCAAGCGTGGTCACAACCGGCCCCGTTTCCTGCATGGGGCGGCTCGACTGCAAGGAGCCATCGCTGATCGCGCTGCGCGGGCTGTCGTGCGACGCCGACCTCTTCATGACCATCACCGAGGCCGAGGCAAGCGCGATCCTGCCGCGTCTGGCCGATCATTCCCTGGCAACCACCGCCTCGGGCGCGGCGGGGCTTGCCGGGCTGATCGCAGCGCGAGCAGCGGGCCACCCCGGCCTTGGCAGCAGCGCACATGCCCTGGTGTTCTTGTCAGAAGAACCCGAAGGATGAGCGGCCGGTTCGATACCAAAGAATATCGCGCGCGCCTGCGCCGGGCGCAAAAGCTGATGGCCGATCAACAACTTGGCGCCCTGTTTCTGACGACCGAGCCTGAGGTGCGATATTTCACCGGGTTCCTGACACGCTTCTGGGAGAGCCCGACCCGCCCATGGTTCCTGATCGTGCCTGCCACGGGTGAGCCTGTGGCGGTCATCCCTTCGATCGGTGCGGCGCTCATGGGCAAAACCTGGATCAGCGATATACGCTGCTGGAGCGCGCCCGATCCGTCAGACGACGGGGTATCACTTGTCATCGACGCGCTTAAAGAAACGGGCGGGCCGGTCGGGGTGCCCAAGGGCCATGAGAGCCATGTCCGAATGCCGCTTGGCGATCTTGAGCGCATCGCGCAAGCGGTCGATCTGACAGATGATCGCGGCATCATCCGAAGCTTGCGAGAGCTAAAATCACCTGCCGAGATTGACCGGATCGAAACGGCTTGTCAGATCGCCGGACGCGCGTTTCAGCGGGTTCCGGAAATCGCGGCAAAAGGCGTGCCGCTCGCGCAGGTCTTTCGCGATTTTCAGCGTCTCTGCCTTGAGGAAGGCGCCGACTGGGTGCCCTATCTGGCGGGCGGCGCCGGACCGTCGGGCTATGACGATGTCATTTCGCCTGCCACGGACAGGCCGCTGAATACCGGGGATGTGCTGATGCTCGACACCGGCTTGGTTCATGCCGGCTATTTTTGCGACTTTGATCGCAACTGGAGCATCGGCAAACCGGCCCCGGCGACCCGGGCGGCCTATGGAAAACTGATCGAGGCGACGCGCGCGGGGTTTGAGGCGGCAAAGCCCGGCGCGAGGGCCTGTGATGTATTTCAGGCGATGGACCGGATTGTCGGCAGCGGCGATGCCGGTCGGCTGGGTCACGGGCTGGGAATGCAGCTTACCGAATGGCCCTCGCTGATCCCTGCCGATGACACCGAACTCAGACCGGGGATGGTTCTGACGCTGGAGCCCGGCATTCAGACGCAAGCCAGGCGTATATTGGTTCACGAGGAGAATATCGTCATTACCGAGACCGGCGCACGGATGATTTCCCCCCCCGCCCCCGGGGAGCTGCCGGTGCTATGACTTTTTCCTACTCCCTGACAGATCCGATCGGCAGCAGGGCCACCTTGGGCCTGATCGCGCTTCAGACCGATGAAACGATCGAACATGACTTTCGCCGGCTTCTGCCGGTCGATGGCGTTGCGCTTTACGTCAGCCGGGTTCCAAGCGGGCTTGAGGTGACGCGCGACACATTGAGCCAGATGTCGCGCGATCTGCCGGATGCGGCACGGCTTTTCCCGCGTTCGGTTGACTTTGATGTGGTGGGATATGGCTGCACCTCCGGCACTTCGGTGATCGGCGCTGAAAAAGTCGCAGCGCTGGTCGGTCAGGGCTGCGCCAGCCACGCGGTGACCGAACCGCTGAGCGCTGTGGTCGCCGCCTGCCATCACCTCGGGGTCCGCAAGCTCGCCTTTCTGTCGCCCTATGTCAGCGCGGTCTCCAGCCATCTGCGACAGGCGTTTGCACAGCGGGGGGTCGATTGCCCGGTCTTCGGCTCCTTCGATGAAGCCGAAGAAGCGCGGGTGGCGCGGATCGACCCGGCCTCCATCGCCGAAGCGGCCATCGAGCTGGGCCAGAGCAGCGACATTGACGCGATCTTTCTGAGCTGCACCAATTTGCGCACGCTGGATGTTCTGGAAGAAATAGAAGAGCGGACAGGCAAGCCTGCTTTGTCCTCAAATCAGGCCCTGATCTGGGATATGGCGCGGCGCGCAGGCATCTCGCTGGCGGCGCCTTCCGGTATGGGCCGGCTGCTGAGCGGCGCCTGAACCGGCGCCCGCCCCGCGCTTAGCCAGGCGAAAGGCCGCGCAAACGCTCGGACCGGCGCCGCAGAAGTTCGACCGTGGTCAGCAACATGATCGACAGCACCACAAGAATTGTGGCGACGGCAAGAATGGTCGGGCTGATCTGTTCGCGCAGGCCGGTGAACATCTGCCAAGGCAGCGTCTTCTGCCCGGCCGAGCCTACAAAGAGTACGACAACCACCTCGTCAAAAGAGGTGATAAAGGCGAAAAGCCCCCCGGCGATTACACCCGGCAGGATAAGGGGCATCTGTACCCGAAAGAAGGTGGTCACCGGATTGGCCCCCATATTCGCTGCAGCGCGTGTCAGCGAGCGGTCAAAGCCCACAAGCGTCGCGGTCACCGTGATGATGACAAAGGGAATACCAAGCGCGGCATGCGCCAGAACAACGCCAAGATAGGTGCCCTGAAGCCCGATCCGGCTGTAGAAGAAGTACATGCCGGCAGCGGAAATGATCAGTGGCACGATCATGGGCGAAATGAGGATCGCCATGATGACCTGCCGGAAAGGGACATGCGGCTGGCTGAGCCCGATAGCGGCAAGGGTACCGAAACCAACCGACAGCAAGGTCGCCACCGGCGCGATAGTGACCGAGTTCCAGACAGCATTCTGCCAGTCGGGGTTGGTGAAGAAATCGACATAATGCTTGAGCGAATATCCCGCCGGATCAAGGCGCAGCATCTCAGGCGTGAAGGTAAAGAAATCCTGAGCATTGAAGCTGAGCGGCATCACCACGAGGATCGGGGTGATCAGGAACAGGAATATCGCGCCGCAGATCACCCGGAAGGTGTAATGCCAAAGCACCTGCATCGGGGTGGTATAAGGCGGCAGGCTGGCCCGATATCGCCCCTCGGCCAGCCAATAGATCAGCCACCCGAAAAACCAGCCAAACAGAAGGCCGACGACGAGGCCCGAAAGCCCCCCCAGAAAGAACCCGGCAAGCGTAAAAATGGCAAGCGTCAGCCAGCGGCCCATCCGCTTGTCCGTAAGGACCGTCATGAACAGAACGGCAAGCCCGGCCAGAACCACCGCCCCGATCAAGATGCCCAGAGCGGCTGAGCCGTTGGCGGTGCCAACCAGCAGGCCCGCGACCGCCCCGCTGAGCGCGACAACCGGCACAACAAATGACATCGGTTTTCTTGAGACTGGTGTGATTGTCATGACCTCAGCCTCCCAGCTTCACGTTATCAATGCCGACGATATGGTCGTAGGCCCAATAGAGGATCAGAACCACCGCTAGCAGGATTGAACCCAGCGCCGCGGCCAGTCCCCAGTTAAGCGAGGACGATATGTGATAGGCGATACGGTTCGAAATAAACGTGCCGGTGGTGCCGCCGACGATCTCGGGCGTGATGTAATAGCCGATCGACAGGATAAAGACCAGAATACTGCCCGCACCGATCCCCGGAACACTTTGCGGAAAATAGACCCGCCAGAACGCGGTCCAGTTTGTCGCGCCCAGCGATTTGGCCGCCCGCACATAACTGGGCGGTATCGTCTGCATGACCGAGTAAAGCGGCAGGATCATGAAGGGCAACAGAATATGGGTCATCGCGATGATCGTACCGGTCTGGTTGTTAATCATTACCAGCCGGCCAGAATCGCTGACCAGCCCCAGCCAAACCAGGACATCGTTTATGACGCCCTGTTGTTGCAACATCACCTTCCAGGCCGAGGTTCGCACCAAAAGTGATGTCCAGAACGGGAGTAAGACTAGGATCATCAACAGGTTAGCGGTACGCATCGGCAGATTGGCCAATATCCATGCCACCGGATAGCCCAGCAGGATACAGGTCCCGGTGATGACCAGCGACATGAACAGAGTTCGTTTGAACAGCTTTATATAGATCTGCTGATTTTCCGGCCGCGCCTTGGCACCGTCCAGGCCTTTCTGCATATCGATCGCATTCAGGAAATAGCCGTTTGTGAACTTGGGTGAATAGACTTTAAGCGTCTTCCAGACACCGACATCGCCCCAATCCTTGTCGATCTTGATGAACTTTTCCTTGAACGGGGCATCCTTGGTCAGATCCCATTTCTTGACCTTACGTCCGGTTTTGCGAAACAGCGAGGATATACCGGTTTTCTCGTAATTCAGCCGGCTGCCAAGCCGCGTGTGGGTCTTGGCGGCGACGGCCACCTTCAGATCGCGCGCCAGCGCGGCATAGACAGGCTCGCCCGGAGTCTCGCCCGTTGCCGGATCCCAACTGGCCAGCGCGGTGACCGTCTCGGGCAGGGTTTCCTGAACGATCTGGTTTTCCACCGACCGAAACAGCATATCGGCAATCGGCATGATAAATGTGACGAGCACAAAGATGAGCAGCGGCGCGATCAGCATCAGGGCGCGCAATTTCTGCATCCTCAGGGCACGCGAAAGGCTTTTCTTAAGCGGTGTTCCATCGGCTGCCAGAACCGGCCCTGTATCGGTCGTGTCGGTCATCTTTCACCCGTAATCAAAGGTCATAACGAAGAGAGGTGAGAGGGGCCCGAAGGCCCCTCCCGAAAGCGATTATTTTGCCAGCCACGCCTGGAATTTGGCGTCGATGTCGTCACGGTAATCCGCCCAGAACTCATAGTTGTAGAGGAAGGTGTTCTTGGCGTTCTTGGGATCGGTCGGCATATAGGGTGCCATGTCGATGCCAAGGGTTGCGTGCTTGCCAACCAGCGGAGCCGAGGATTTACGAGCCGGGCCATACGAGATGTATTTGGCCTGATCCGCCAGACGCTGCGTGTCGGTCGCAAAGCGGACAAAGTCCAGCGCACGGGCCTGACGCTCGGGGCTCAGACCGGTCGGGATGATCCATCCGTCAAGGTCAAACACCTGCGCGTCCCACAGCATGGCAACCGGCTGCTTCTGCTCGACGATCAGGCTGAACAGACGACCGTTATAGGTCGAGCCCATGACGATCTCGCCGTCTGCCAGAAGCTGAGGCGTATCGGCACCGGCGGACCACCAGATCACGTCTTTCTTGATCGTGTCCAGCTTGGCAAGAGCCCGTTCCTGACCCTCTGGCGTGGCCAGAACGTCATAGACTTTGTCCTTGGGAACGCCGTCGCAAAGCAGCGCCCATTCCATGTTGTTGATCGGGCGCTTTTCAAGCGCACGCTTGCCGGGGTATTTCTTGGTGTCGAAGACGTCGCAGATTTTGGTCGGGGGCGTATCGCCGACCATGTCGGTGCGATAACCGAAAGTGGTCGAGTAAACGATCTGCGGGATGAAACAATCGCTGACGCGCAGCGATCCAAAGTCCTCAGAGGCGGGCGTTCCGTCAGGTGCCGGTGCCAGCTGTTTGTCGGCGTTGATTTCCATCGCCAGACCTTCGTCGCAAAGACGAATGGCATCCGATGCCACAACGTCCACAACATCCCAAGTCACATTGCCGGCCTCGTTCATCGCACGAAGTTTCGCCACGGCCTCGGCCGAGCTTTCATCGTTGATGATCTTTACCCCGGTCATTGCCGAATAAGGATCGCTATAGGCTTTCTGCTGTGAGTTGGAATAAGCGCCGCCCCAGGATACGATCGTCATTTCTTTGGCCATATGGCTTTCAGAAATCGCCGCACCTGTCGACACGGCCAGTGCGGCCGTTGCGAAGAGTGTCGTCGTAAGTTTCATTTAATAGTCTCCCATTTTTACCCGTGTTGTACGTCGGCTTTGGCTTCGGGTGTGGCCGTTCAAGCCGCGATCATTTCCCGGAACGTCTGGTTCCGGGAATTCCTAGGCGTCAAGTGCGCGGCAATCCTGCGGCAGCCAGCCGATCTCGATCTGAGATCCGGGCTCTAGCCGGACCTGATCCGGCGCATTGCGCGTTTTGACAATAAAATCTTCATTGCCCGCCACCCTGAGGCGCGTGCGGAAAATATCACCCATATAGATGAATTCCAGCACTTCAGCCCTCAGTGTATGGGCACCGGGCTGCAGTCTTTCACTGTTGAACTCGACCCGCTCGGGGCGAATTGACACTTTGGTACGCTCCCCGGCCTTGGTGACGTTGACCGGCTTGGCGTCGATGATGTCGCCACTGTCCAGCCGCACCTCGCAAATGTCGCCGTTGATTTTCTGAATCACACCTTCAAGCGTGTTATTCTCGCCGATGAACTGGGCGACAAAGCTGTTTTCAGGCTCTTCATAAAGCGTGTCGGGCGGCGCAAGCTGCTGGATCCTGCCGTCATCGAAAACCGCAACGCGGTCGGACATGGTAAGCGCCTCGGTCTGGTCATGCGTTACATAGACCACGGTGATGCCAAGGTTATCGGCGATGCGCTTGATCTCGAACTGCATATGCTCGCGCAATTGCTTGTCCAGCGCACCCAGAGGTTCATCCATAAGAACCAGCTCGGCCTCAAAGACAAGCGCCCGCGCCAGTGCGATACGCTGTTGCTGCCCGCCCGAAAGCTGGGCAGGACGGCGACCGCCGAATTCGCCCATCTGGACCATATCCAGCGCCCGCTTGACCTTCTCCTCGCGCTGGGACTTTCCCATGCGCCGCACTTCAAGCGGGAACGACAGGTTTTCCGCCACCGTCATATGCGGAAACAGCGCGTAGTTCTGAAACACCATCCCGATGCCGCGCTTGTGCGGCGGGATATTGTTGATCGACACACCGTCCAGCCTGATCTCGCCATGCGTCGCCGTCTCGAATCCGGCCAGCATCATCAGACAGGTGGTCTTGCCCGAACCAGACGGGCCCAGCATTGTCAGAAACTCACCCTTTGGCATTTTCAGATTCAGGTCTTTGACGACGAGAGTTTCGCCATCATAACTCTTTTGGACGCGCTCGAATTCGACGAACGCATCACTTGAATTTTGTTTAGCCAAAGGTGGCTCCCCGTTGTGACTTGTGCCGCTTTTGCGTCATTCTGCGCCTCAGAGTAATCAGCCATGACAGGGTCTTGCAACCGGATCGCGTCGTTTTTGGTCAAAATCCGACACCAACAGGAGGATATGCAAGTTTAGGTTGAATTCACGACGTTTTCGCCTGCTGATCGCCAAATTTTCAGACGATTTATTTTTAGTGCAACTGGCGAATCTGTAGCACCCCACTCAATGCTTTTCAGAGCCCCGATCATGGTGCAGTGTCGCGCCACAATCGAGAGGGTTCCACGATGACAAATGCTACGCCCCCCTTCAGCGCTGCTGAGTATGACCGCCGTCTGGCATTGACCAGAAAGGCCATGGCCAAACAGGGCCTGGACGTCCTGATCGCGACCGATCCCAGCAATCAGGCGTGGCTTACGGGATATGATGGCTGGTCTTTTTATGTGCATCAGGCAGTCATTTTGCCGCTCGAGGGGCGGCCGATCTGGTGGGGTCGAAATCAGGACGCTAACGGCGCCCGCCGCACCGTCGACGCCAGCCGCACCGATGCAATCGGATACCCCGACCATTTTGTGCAATCGACCGAACGCCACCCGATGCAGCATCTGGCCGGCGTCCTCAAGGACCGGGGGTTGGCCAATGGGCGCGTCGGGGCCGAGATGGACAATTATTATTTCTCGGCCAAGGCTTTTACCACGCTCGTCAGCGAACTGCCCCAGGCTGAGATCGCGGATGCCACAGCGCTGATCAACCACCAGCGCGGCGTGAAATCAGGTGAAGAAATCGCGTTCATGCGCAAAGCCGCGCGGATCTCGGACAAGATTGTCACTTATGCGATCGAACGCGCGGCGCCCGGTGTCCGCAAGAATGATCTGGCGGCCGAACTGATGGCCGAAGGCATTCGCGGTTTAGGTGATGACTGGGGCGACTATCCCGCAATTGTGCCGCTGATGCCCTCGGGCGCCGACGCGGCCGCACCGCATCTGACATGGAATGGCGAGCCGATGAAGACCGGCGAGGCGACGTTTTTCGAGCTCTCGGGCTGTTACCGG
>JASBSV010000032.1 GCA_030148745.1 Paracoccaceae bacterium | reverse complement strand
CGCCGAGAGCTATCTCGGCGAGACCGTGACGCAGGCCGTCATTACCGTTCCGGCTTACTTCAACGACGCACAGCGTCAGGCGACCAAGGACGCGGGCAAGATCGCCGGCCTTGAAGTGCTGCGCATCATCAACGAGCCGACCGCCGCCGCGCTGGCCTATGGTCTGGACAAGAAAGAAACCAAGACAATCGCCGTTTATGACCTTGGTGGTGGTACCTTCGACATCACGATCCTTGAGATCGACGATGGCCTGTTCGAGGTGAAATCGACCAATGGCGACACCTTCCTCGGCGGTGAAGACTTTGACATGCGCATCGTCAACTACCTCGCCGAGGAGTTCAAAAAAGAGCATGGCGTCGATCTGAGCAAGGACAAGATGGCCCTGCAGCGCCTGAAAGAGGCTGCTGAAAAGGCCAAGATCGAACTGTCATCGTCCAGCCAGACCGAAATCAACCAGCCGTTCATCTCGATGGACAAAGACACTGGCACGCCGCTGCACATGGTGATGAAGCTGACGCGGGCGAAACTGGAAAGCCTGGTTTCCGACCTGATCAAGAACTCGATCAAGCCCTGTAAAGAGGCGCTCAAGGACGCCGGTATCTCGACCAGCGACATCGACGAGGTTGTTCTGGTCGGTGGTATGACCCGTATGCCGCGCGTCAAGGAAGAGGTGACCAAGTTCTTTGGCAAAGAACCGCACCAGGGCGTGAACCCCGATGAGGTTGTCGCCATGGGCGCCGCCATTCAGGCCGGTGTTCTGCAGGGCGACGTCAAGGATGTGGTTCTGCTGGATGTCACGCCGCTGTCGCTGGGCATCGAAACGCTGGGCGGTGTATTCACCCGGCTGATCGACCGTAACACCACGATCCCGACCAAGAAGTCTCAGATCTTCTCGACCGCCGAAGACAACCAGAACGCGGTGACGATCCGTGTCTTCCAGGGTGAGCGTGAGATGGCCGCCGACAACAAGATGCTGGGCCAGTTCAATCTGGAAGATATCCCGCCCGCACCGCGCGGCCTTCCGCAGATCGAAGTGACCTTTGACATCGACGCCAACGGTATCGTCTCGGTCGGGGCTGCCGACAAGGGCACCGGCAAAGAGCAGAAGATCACGATCCAGGCCTCGGGCGGTCTGTCGGATGACGAGATCGAACAAATGGTCAAGGACGCTGAGGCCAACGCCGAAGCCGACAAGGAGCGCAAGGAACTGGTAGAGGCCAAGAACCAGGCCGAAAGCCTGATCCATGCGACCGAAAAATCGATGGAGGAACATTCCGACAAGGTTGATCCGACCACCATCGAGGCCATTGAACTGGCAATCTCGGCCCTGAAGGACCAGCTTGAGACCGAAGACGCCGGCAAGATCAAATCCGGCATTCAGAACGTGACCGAAGCGGCCATGAAACTTGGCGAAGCCATCTATAAGGCAGAGCAGGAGAAATCCGGCGAAGCGGCCCCCGATGGCGAAGAAGATCCGCGCGGCGTGGACGAAGATATCGTCGATGCCGACTTTGAGGATCTCGACAACGATAAGCGCGCTTCGTAAGCGCCCGATCTTGCTTTGGCCGGCCCGGTATCCGCCGGGTCGGCCCTTGCGTTCCCGGAAAGGGCAGCGATATGGCAAAACGCGATTACTATGAGATTTTGGGCGTGTCCAAGAATGCGACCGCCGATGAGATCAAAAAAGGCTATCGGGCAAAGGCGAAAGAGCTTCACCCCGACCGCAATTCAGACAATCCCGACGCCGAGGCCCAGTTCAAAGAGGCCAATGAGGCCTATGAGGTCCTCAAGGACGCCGACAAGAAAGCGGCCTATGATCGCTATGGCCATGCCGCATTCGAAGGCGGCATGGGGGCAAGCGCACGCCCCGGTGGACAGGGCTTTGGTGGTCAGGGCGATTTCGCCAGCGCCTTTTCTGATGTCTTTGACGATCTTTTCGGCGATTTCATGGGTGGCGGCGCCCGCGGCGGCGCCCGCCAGCGCGCGGCGCGCGGCTCGGACCTGCGCTATAACCTCAAAGTGACGCTGGAAGAGGCCTATAGCGGCCTGCAAAAGACAATCAGCGTGCCAACCTCGGTCACCTGCTCGTCCTGCAACGGATCGGGCGCCGAAGGCGGCTCGGAGCCTGTGACCTGCCCGACATGCTCGGGCATCGGCAAGGTACGTGCCCAACAAGGGTTTTTCACCGTCGAGCGCACCTGCCCGACCTGTAACGGAATCGGTCAGATCATCAAGAACCCCTGCGCCAAATGCGGCGGCGCCGGACGGATTGAAAAGGAACGCGCGCTTAGCGTGAATATCCCAGCAGGCGTCGAAACCGGCACCCGCATCCGTCTGGCCGGCGAGGGCGAGGCGGGGATGCGCGGCGGGCCCAGCGGCGATCTGTATATTTTCATCGAAGTTGCTGAACACCCGCTGTTTCAGCGCGACGGCCATCACCTTTATTGCCGCGTGCCCGTGTCGATGACCTCGGCTGCGATTGGCGGGGATATCGAGGTGCCGACAATCGATGGCGGCCGCAGCCGGGTCAAGGTGCCCGCCGGAAGCCAGTCGGGCAGGCAAATGCGCCTGCGCGGAAAAGGGATGCCGATGCTGCGCGGCGGCACGCCGGGCGATATGTATATCGAACTGGCCGTTGAAACCCCGGTCAACCTGACCTCGCGCCAGAAAGAGCTTTTGCGCGAGTTCGAAAAGCTGGGCGAGAACAACAACCCGGAATCCTCGACATTCTTCTCGAAAGTTAAAACTTTCTGGGACAGCATGAAAAGTTAACCTAAAATTCAGGCTTCTGGCGGAGCGTCGGGCGATGACCCGTGATCCGCATTTCGCCGAAGCCCCGCTACCGCTGTTTGCCACGGATGAGGCCACGGCATCCCCGCTGCCGGCCGGCCGGCTTCCCTCCTATATCAAGGATCACCGCAAACGCCTGCGCCAGCGGTTCATGAACGGCGGGGCGGGTGCCCTGCCCGATTATGAAATGCTTGAACTGGTGCTGTTCCGCGCCATTCCCCGGCAGGATGTCAAACCGCTGGCCCATCTGCTTTTGGAAAGTTTCGGCGATTTCAACCGTGTCATCTCGGCCCCTCCCGACCGGCTCGCGGCGATCCCCGGGGTCGGCGAGGCGGTAATTCAGGAACTCAAGATTGTCGAGGCTGCCGCCCACAGACTGGCCAGATCACGCGTGATCGGCCGGCCGGTGCTTTCGGGCTGGGATGCGCTTTTGGATTATTGTCATACGTCGATGGCCCACCGCGAGACAGAACAGTTCCGCGTTCTTCACCTTGACCGCAAGAACATCCTGATCGCCGACGAAGAACAGGCGCGCGGCACGGTCGATCACGTCCCCGTCTATCCGCGCGAGGTGGTCAAACGGGCGCTTGAACTGAACGCCTCGGCGATCATTCTGGTTCACAATCACCCGTCGGGCGATCCGACCCCATCGGATACCGACATCGCCATGACCGCGCAAATTCAGGACGCCGCTGCCGCGCTCAGCGTCACCTTGCATGATCACATCATCATCGGAAAATCCCGCGAGTTGAGCTTTCGGGCCGCCGGATACCTGTAAGCGGCGGCTATTTCATCCAGACCTCGACACGCCGGTTGACCTGACGGCCCCAGCTGCTGTCGTCACAGGCCATCGGCAGGGCCTCGCCAAAGGCCTCAACCCGGATCGTAGTGCGCTCGCGTTTGACCGTCGGGGCGCTGCGCAGGACCGCGTCGCGCACCGAAAAGGCCCGTTTGCGCGCCAGCCGCCGGTTCACATCAGCCGCCCCCGCGCCATCGCTGAAACCGACAAAGACCAGCTCACGACCATCGAAAAACCCCGCCTCAAGCGACCGGGCCAATTGCTCGGCATTTGCGCGCGACGGAGCATCCAGATCGGAGGAGCCGGCCCGAAACCTGAACGTCGTGGTCAGACGCGACAAAGGCCGCAACAGAGTTGTCATCTTCTGTAATTCTTCCAGCGTGACCTCATCCCCGGCAACGGTGATCGCATTTGCAAACCGGTCGCCCTGCTGCGCTATGGGCACCGAGGCGATGGTCTGATCCACAAAACCGATCCTTTGAATGACCACCTGCGCCGCCGGGGAGCGAAGATAGAGCATCAGATCGCGCGCCAGCTTGGGCATCCGCCGCGCCGGCGTATAGATCAGCAGCGGCGCGATCAGGGCGTAATCCTCGCTCTTTATCGACAGATCGCCCGGCTCAACCACAAAGCCACAGCTTCCCACCAGTGACACCGGCCGCGCGTTGCCCAGTGACGAATAGCTGGTGATCCCAATCGCAAAAGGGTCGGCGGCAACCGCATCCTCAAGCCCGGCGTTCGAAGCGTGGCGGATAACACCGGCGGCCAATGGTTTGCCACCCGGCGCCATCACGATATCCTCAAACGCCTGCAACAGCCCCGAATTCGGCGCGCGCAGATGCCGATAGATCGGGGCATCGACGCCGCCCAGTTCGGACCAGTTCTGAATCTCTCCGGTAAAGATGCGCGCAATATTGCTCAGGCTGATGTTGCGAACAGGGTTGCTGGGCGAGACGACGGGGACGATACCGTCAAGCGCCAGAACACGGCTGCGCCCCGGCGCATCAAGCTTGCCCAGACCCGCATCGCGGCCTCGGGCCACCTCTTCTGGCCGGACCTCGCGCATCGAAAGGGCGATGTCGGCCTCGTTCGCAAGCAGATCGGCAAAACCCTCATCCGAACTGGTCACGCGAAAATCGATGCGCGCCAGATCGTTACCGTCCGAAGAGATGACATAGCGGAAATCCGTGTCTGAACGCAGGATGCGCCGCGCGTCATAGCCGTTTTCGGCGGCAAAGCCTTCGACAAGCGCCGGCATCAGCGTCTCGCCGATCGTGCGGGCGCCCGAGATCGAAAACTCGGCAACGAAATTCTCAAGGTCGGGGCAGCCCGGGCCGGTACAAATCACACCGGAGCCATCCAGCGTCAGTTCTCCATAAATCGATTCGATACGATAAAACGCGCCGTCATAACCCAAAAGATGGCCCGAGACGCGCACCGTGCCGTCATGCGAAGTCAGCGTGACATCCTGCGCGAACGCAGCCGAAAACGACCAGATCATGAAAAGTGCGGCAACAAGCGCCGCACGGGAATTTTTCATCGGGGTCTCTGATGTGCAAGCTTCAGTTGCTTGCGACTTTCAGGTCTCTGAGAAGGGAATTCAACACCAGAAAATCCCCCACCGTATCACAGGCCGGCATGGCAAGGGTCAGGCGCGTCTTTGTCAGCTTCCCCCGGGGGCCCGTCTGAAGCGACATTCCCTGAACATCGCGGCCACAGTTTTCTGCGGTGATCTCGGCCTCGACACTCAGGCGCACGGTGCCGCGCGGGCGGCTGGTCTTTGTGGGAAAGGTATAGATTTCGGCGAACATGGGGTTAAGCGCTGCTGCATCGCCAAGGTCGGTCATGAAACCGCCCCGTGCTTTCAGCGCAAAATCGGGTGAGCGCGGCGCCCCGGACCAGACATGACCGGCATCGCCGTATCTGGCCCCGAATTCGCGCGCATGTATCTGCAAGCCGCCCTTGCCCTGCCACAACAGCGCGACGCGTTGAAACCCGGCCATATCCGGCACGGGAACCTCGGTTTCGGCCAGAACCGAATTGGCAACGGATACGCGGAACTTTGAAACAGGCTCCATCGCCGGAACGACAATATCCAGTAGGCCGTCTTTGTCCGTTGTGGCTGTAAAGGCCAGATCGCCCTCGCGGACCACAACGCCGGCGCTGCGATTGCAGGGCGCATCAAGATAAAGGTGAACCATCGCCGCAGCTTCGGCAACGGCCGACAAGGACGCCGCACAGGGTGCGGCGCCGCTGTGACGCGGCATCCCCGACACCACGGTCGCAGGCTCAGGCGCCGCCATCACGGGCCCGTCCGAGGGCGGGTTTTGCAGCGCGGCAAGGCGTATGGCGGCAGGTTTGGCGGGTTTTGGCGAAGGAGAAGCAGTTTGACCGGCCGAAGCAAGCGGCGCGGCGCTCCGCCCGGCGATCTGTTTGTCCTTGGCCTGACTGACGACGATATCGGTCTGCTCGGTCGCGGGTTTCATAAGGGCGATGGCAGGCTGCGCCGCAGGTCGCGCCGTTGCGGCGTTTTGCACGTCGGCGCCGCCGAAATGAGCGGCCAGCGCATCGCGGTTCTGAATGACAAACCCCGACGCCGCAGCGATGACAAATGTGGCCCCCGCAAATCCCATTCTTCGGTAAATAGACATACTCGCCTCCGTACCAAAACAAGTTGAGAGGGTTCATCAGCAAAAGGGCCAGAGTGCGGGGGACTTGTGGCAATTTTGCGGCACGCCAGCCCCCCCCTTGGGCCAAGGGGGCGGTGGTCAACCCACCTAGGTTGCGCCGCTAATCTATTGCAAATATTGGCATAAACAGGCCCGTGCAACAGGGCCTGCGGTTATTTCCGATGTTCAGCCTGCGAAGGGTAAGACCTCAGACAAGACGCCCGTGACAATGTTTGAATTTCTTGCCCGATCCGCAGGGGCAGGCATCGTTGCGCCCGGGATTGCCCCATGTTTCAGGGTCTGTTTCATCAAACCCCGGCGCGGCGTTCTCGGGCGTAGCTTCGGTGCCGGCGACTTCCTGAATCTGCTGCTGCGCTGCGGCCTGCTGTGCCATGAACTGCTGCATCATCGCCTGTTGCTCTTCCTCGGTCATCGGGCGGATTTGCGACAGTTTCTGGCTGACATCCTCGCGCAGCGACTCGAGCATCCCCTCAAACAGCTGGAATGCCTCGTTCTTGTATTCGTTCAGCGGATCGCGCTGGGCATAGCCGCGGAATCCCACGACCGAGCGCAAATGCTCTAGCGTCAGAAGATGTTCGCGCCATTTGGTATCGATCGCCTGCAACAGGACCTGTTTTTCGATCTGGCGCATGTTCTCGGCACCGAACTCGACCGCCTTTTTCGCCATCAGCTCATCCGATGCCTTATAAAGCCGCTCGCGGATATCGGTGTCATCCACGCCCTCTTCGTCCGCCCATGCCTGTACCGGCACATCAAGGCCCAGTCTTTCGGTGACCTGCGCGGCAAGCCCTTCGGTATCCCATTGTTCTGCATAAGATTTCGCTGGCATATGCTCATCAACCAGATCATCGATGACCTGATGGCGCATGTCCTGCACGATCTCGGACAGATCGTCGGCTTCCATGATCTCAAGACGCTGGCCAAAGATCACTTTGCGCTGATCGTTCATCACATCGTCGAATTTCAGAAGCTGTTTGCGGATGTCAAAGTTGCGGCCTTCGACCTTGGCCTGCGCCTTTTCCAGCGATTTGTTGACCCATGGGTGAACGATCGCTTCGCCTTCTTTCATGCCCAGCGTGGAAAGCACGCGGTCCAACCGCTCCGAGCCGAAAATGCGCATCAGGTCATCTTCGAGACTCAGGAAGAACGAGGATTTACCCGGATCGCCCTGACGGCCCGAACGTCCGCGAAGCTGGTTGTCGATGCGGCGGCTTTCGTGACGCTCGGTGGCCAGAACGTAAAGGCCGCCAGCCTCAAGAACCTTGGCCTTTTCATCGGCGACCTTGGCCTCGATCCGGGCGCGCACCTCATCGGGGTCGGCCTCGGGATCTTCGGCAAGGGCGTCAAGAACGTTCATATCGACATTGCCGCCCAGCTGAATATCGGTACCCCGGCCGGCCATATTGGTGGCAATCGTCACCGCCCCGAATTTGCCGGCATCGGCCACGATCTGAGCCTCTTTTTCGTGCTGCCGGGCATTCAGAACGTTATGCGTGACGCCCGCGTCGGTCAGCATCTGGCTCAGGACTTCGGACTTCTCGATCGAAGTTGTACCAACAAGAACCGGCTGCCCCTTGGCGTGCGATTTCTTGATCTGCTCGACAATCGCCTCGAATTTTTCCTTGGCCGTGCGATAGACGGCATCGTGATCGTCCTGACGGGCGATCGGCCGGTTTGTCGGAACCTCGACAACGCCCAGCCCATAAATTTCCTGAAATTCTTCGGCCTCGGTCAGGGCGGTGCCGGTCATGCCGGCCAGTTTGTCATAAAGACGGAAATAATTCTGGAAGGTCACCGACGCCAGAGTCACGTTTTCAGGTTGAATAGGGACGTTTTCCTTGGCTTCGATAGCCTGGTGCAGGCCGTCGGACAGGCGCCGCCCCGGCATCATCCGGCCGGTGAATTCATCGATCAGAACAACCTCGCCGTCGCGCACAATGTAATCCTTGTCGCGCGCAAACAGCTTATGGGCCCGCAAACCCTGATTCACATGGTGGACCAAAGTGGTGGATTCAGGATCATAGAGCGTCTGACCCTCGGGCAGGAAACCGGCCTCATGCAGGCGCGTTTCCAGAAATTCGTTCCCCTCGTCGGTATAGGTGACGTTGCGGGTTTTCTCGTCCAGTTCGAAATGTTCGTCCTGAAGCTCGGGGATAAGCTGATCAATGGTCTGATAAAGTTCAGAGCGGTCCTGCGCCGGGCCCGAGATGATCAGCGGCGTGCGGGCCTCGTCGATCAGGATCGAGTCGACCTCGTCCACGATCGCGAAATTATGCTTGCGCTGGTTCATCTCCTTCAGCTCGGACTTCATGTTGTCGCGAAGATAATCAAAGCCCAGCTCGTTGTTGGTCGCATAGGTCACGTCACAGCCGTAGGCCTGTTGCTTTTCGCCTTCCGCCTGCTGGGGATAGATCACCCCGGTCGTCAGACCCAGCGCGGTATAAACCTTGCTCATCCATTCTGCGTCACGTTTGGCCAGATAATCGTTGACCGTAACGATATGCACGCCTTTGCCGGTCAGGGCGTTCAGATAGGCCGGAAAGGTCGCGACCAGCGTTTTACCTTCACCGGTTTTCATCTCGGCAATGTTGCCCTGATGCAAAAAGATGCCGCCCATCAGCTGAACGTCAAAGGCGCGCAGGCCCAGCGCGCGGCGCGCGGCCTCGCGGCAGTTGGCAAAGGCTTCGGGCAAAAGCTTGTCCAGGCTTTCGCCTTCTTTGGCGCGCTTGGAAAGCTCGGCGGTTTTTTCGATGATCCCCGCATCGCTGAGCTTTTCGAACTCAGGCTCCAATGCGTTGATCTGTTCGACCAAGGGACGCGTGGCCTTTATCTTGCGGTCATTGGTTGTCCCAAAGACTTTCCGCGCAACAGTTCCAAAACCCAGCATTGTGACTCCAATGGTCGTTCTTGACAGTATCGTGTGAGAGGATGCCTTGCCGCCGCTGCGGCCTGCCCATAAAACGGGTTCGACGAACACCGGGCCCCCTCAGGACCTTATGGCGATGTAAGGGGCCGTCATGGGCGTGTCAACGCCGTGCAGCCTAGCGTTTCAAGGAGGAACGTATTCAATGACAAAACAAACTCCCCTGTGGATGGCCGCCATTGCCGCCGTCGCTCTGGTAACACCTGCCGCCGCTCAGGAAACGGCCTCGGACCAGGTCGTGGCGACAGTCAACGGCACCGATATCACTCTGGGCGAAATGGCGCTGACGAAAAGCCAGTTGCCCCAGCAATATCAGACGCTTCCGCCCGAAGTGCTGTTTGACGGCATTTTGCAGCAGCTGATCCAGCAGACGGTTCTGGGCCAGTCGGTAAAGGATGTGTCAAAGAAAACCGCAGCAGATCTTGCCAACAAAAAGCGCACCGTTCTGGCAACGGCAGCGATTGAGAACATCATTCAGCAGCCGATCACCGACGAGGCGCTGAAGGCGGCTTATGCGAAAAAATACGAAGGCGCCGACCCCAAGGTCGAATACAACGCCTCGCACATCCTTGTGGACAGCAAGGAAAAAGCGATGGAAGTGAAAAAGCAGCTGGACTCGGGCGCCGATTTTGCCGCCACTGCACGCGAAAAATCGACCGGCCCCTCGGGCCCCAACGGTGGTGAGCTGAACTGGTTCGGCGAAGGCCAGATGGTCAAACCGTTCGAAAAGGCCGTTGCCGGCCTGAAAGTCGGTGAGATTTCAGAGCCCGTCAAAACGCAGTTCGGCTGGCATATCATCCGCCTGAACGACAAGCGCAAGGTCGATATCCCCGCCTTTGACAAGGTGCGCGATCAGCTGCGCGCAGACCTTCAGAAAGAGATGCTGGATGCCAAGATTGCCGAGCTTGTCAGCGCCGCCGATGTAACGCGGGCCAAGAAAGGCACGATCGATCCGGCGCTTTTGTCCAGCGATACGCTTTTCACCAAATGACCAAGGTGTCACCGCTTGCTCCGAAAGGGGGGTTTCCCCCCCTTCCGGCGATTGACGGGGCCCGGTTCAGCCATGTTCAGGCCGGCGTGCGCTATGCCGGCCGGCCCGATGTCATGCTGGCCACGCTTTGCCCCGGCGCCCGGATTGCGGGTGTGTTCACCCGCTCGTCCACCCGCGCCGCACCGGTTCTGGACTGTCAGGAAAAGATCGGCCTTGCCTCGGACGCCGGGGCGGCCTTTCTGGTCAACTCGGGCAATGCCAACGCCTTTACCGGTAAGAACGGGGCTGAAACCGTCGCCGCGCTCAGCCGGGCGGTCGCCGCTGCCCTGGATCTGCCGGCGACGCGTGTTTTCACCTCTTCAACCGGGGTTATCGGCGAGCCGCTGGCGCATGAGCGGATCACCAGCAAGCTGAACGAACTGGTGGCCGGCCTGTCCGAAGGCGGAATCGAAGGCGCGGCGCGGGCGATCATGACCACCGATACCTATGCCAAAGGGTCCTGGGTCCAGCTGCAAACCGCCAATGGCCCTATCACAATCGCGGGAATTGCCAAAGGTTCAGGCATGGTGGCGCCGGATATGGCGACCATGCTGGTCTATATCTTCACCGATGCCGATATCGAGCAGCCGCAACTGCAGGAAACTCTGTCAGAGCTGACGGCGCGCACCTTCAACCGGATCACCGTCGATAGCGACACCTCGACCTCGGACACCCTGCTGCTTGCCGCGACAGGCAAGGGCCCGCAGCCCGACACCCTTGTTGATTTCCAAGAGGCGCTGGGCAAAGTGATGCTGGATCTGGCGCATCAGGTGGTGCGCGATGGTGAAGGGGCCAGCAAATTCGTCGAGGTCCGCGTCACCGGCGCGGCAGATGAGGCTGACGCCGAAAAAGTCGCCCGCTCGATCGCCAATTCACCCTTGGTCAAAACCGCGATTGCGGGCGAGGATCCCAATTGGGGGCGCGTGGTGATGGCGGTCGGGAAATCCGGCGCCGTGGCTGACCGGGACCGCCTTTCGATAAGCTTTGGGCCAATATTGGTGGCCGAAAACGGCTGGGTCTCGCCCGAATACAGCGAGGAAAAGGCGGCGGCCTATATGAAGGGTCAGGATCTGGTCATTCACACTGACCTTGGTCTGGGCGAGGGGAGCGCGACCGTTTGGACCTGCGATCTGACGCATGACTATATCACGATAAACGCGGATTACCGGTCGTGAAGCTTGTTCTGGTCTCGGCCGTTGCGCTTGTCGATCCCGACGGCCGTGTCCTGCTGGCCCAGCGCCCGGCGGGAAAACCCATGGCGGGCCTGTGGGAATTTCCCGGCGGCAAGGTCGAAACCGGCGAAACGCCCGAGGCCGCGCTGATCCGCGAGCTTGAGGAAGAGCTGGGCATCAACACCTGGCAAAGCTGTCTGGCACCGCTGTGCTTTGCCAGCCACTCTTACGATGATTTCCACCTTCTGATGCCGCTTTATGCCTGCCGCAAGTGGCAGGGCACGCCTACCCCGCATGAGGGCCAGATCCTCAAATGGGTGCGCCCGCGTGATCTGAAATCCTATCCCATGCCGCCGGCGGATATACCGCTGATCGCTATTTTGCGCGACTGGCTGTAACCGGGTCTTGGGCCTGCCGAAAGCGGCAAGGCACTGAATATTAAGAATATAATTCAGGTGATTCGCGCCGATTTTTGCTTTACCTTACGTCACGAACAGGACAGCAAAGAGCGTTGCAATGCTTTGCACGATCATGATGGGAAATTACGTTTTGGTTCAGGGCATCCTTGTGGAGCGCCTTGAGAACGGAAATCTTGTGGTCCGCGTCGGCGATAAGCTCTTTGAAGGGGTGCCGGTCGCCGCTGCTGCCTGAAATCATTTCGGGACAACAGACAACGAAAAAGGGGCAGGGCCAATCCGGCCGCTGCCCCTTTTGCTGTTTCTGCCGCGCAGATCAGCTGAGCGTGCGCTCAACCTCTTCACGTTCAAAGATCTCGATCACATCCCCGGCGCGGATATCCTCGTAGTTTTCGAACGCCATGCCGCATTCCTGACCCGACTGTACCTCAGGCACCTCGTCCTTGAAGCGCTTGAGCGTCTTCAGCGTGCCCTCGTGGATCACCACGTTGTCGCGCAACAGGCGCACCCCGGCCGAGCGGCGCGCCACCCCTTCGGTCACCAGACAACCGGCCACCTTGCCGACGTTTGAGACTTTGAAAACCTCTCTGATTTCGGCGTAACCGATAAAGTTTTCGCGTACTTCCGCCGCCAGCAGCCCCGAGGCCGCCGCCTTCACGTCGTCAACCAGATCGTAAATCACCGAATAATAGCGGATCTCGACGCCCTTCTGGTTGGCGGTGTTGCGGGCCGACGCATTGGCCCGGACGTTGAACCCGAAAACCGGCGCGCCGCTGGCTTCGGCAAGTCCGATGTCGGATTCGGTGATCGCGCCCACACCGAAATGCAGAACACGAACCCGCACCTCGTCATTGCCGATCTTTTCCATCGCCTGAACGATTGCCTCGGCCGAGCCCTGTACATCCGCTTTCACCACTATCGGCAATTCGCTGACGCTTTCATCGGCCTTGGCATTCGCCATAAGCTGTTCCAGCGTCGTCGCGGCGCCAGCGGCTGCGCGTTTGTCCTTGGCCGCTTTCTCGCGGTACTCGGCAATCTCGCGTGCCTGCGCTTCGGTATCGACCACGTTCAGAACATCGCCCGCTTCTGGCGTGCCGTTCAGGCCCAGAACCTCAACCGGGACCGAAGGCCCGGCTTCGTCCACGCGCTCACCCTTGTCATCGATCAGCGCGCGCACCTTGCCCCACTGCTCACCGACGACAAAGATATCGCCTTTGCGCAGCGTGCCGTTTTGCACCAGCACCGTCGCCACCGGGCCGCGCCCGACATCAAGCTGTGCCTCGATAACCGCACCCATCGCGGCGCGGTCAGGATTCGCCTTCAGTTCAAGGATTTCCGCCTGAAGCGCGATTGCCTCAAGCAATTGATCCAGACCCGTGCCCTTGATGGCCGAAACCTCGACATCCTGAACATCGCCGGACAGTTTCTCGACGATGATCTCATGCTGCAACAGGTCCGTGCGCACCTTGTCTGGGTTGGCATCGGGACGGTCGATCTTGTTGATCGCCACGATCATCGGCACATTGGCCGCTTTGGCGTGGTTGATCGCCTCGATCGTCTGCGGCATCACCGCATCATCGGCGGCAACGACCAGCACCACGATATCGGTCACCTGCGCACCGCGCGCCCGCATCGACGTAAAGGCCGCGTGGCCCGGTGTGTCGAGGAAGGTCAGCTTCTGACCACCCTGTTCAACCTGATAGGCGCCGATATGTTGGGTGATACCGCCCGCTTCGCCCGATACGACCTTGGCATTGCGGATCGCGTCCAACAGTGAGGTTTTGCCGTGGTCAACGTGACCCATGACGGTAATGACCGGCGGTCGCGGCTGAAGATCCTCATCCTTGTCCTCGATCTGCTGGATCACATCCTCGACATCGCTGTCCGAAACGCGAACAACCTTGTGACCAAACTCTTCGATAATCAGTTCGGCAGTATCGGCATCGATCGACTGGTTCTGGGTGGCCATGATGCCATTGGTCATCAGTGCCTTGACGACATCGGCAACCCGCTCGGCCATCCGGTTGGCAAGTTCCTGCACCACGATGGTTTCGGGAAGCTGCACGTCGCGCACAACCTTTTCACGGTCAACCGCACCGCCCATGGCTTTCTGACGCGCACGCTCCTGCTTGCGCTTCATCGCCGCCATCGATCGCTGACGACCGCCCTCGCCACCGGCAAGCGCCTGATTAAGCGTCAACTTGCCAGAGCGACGGCCATCGTCACGATTGCCCTTGCCGCGCGTGTTGTTGTCGCGGCGGTTATCCTCGCGCTCACGATCCTTGCGCACGGCCGGGGCGGCTTTCGCAGCCGGGCGGGGCGCATCGGCCTCGGGTGCCGGGGCCGGCGCAGCCGCGCGCGCCGCGGCAAGTTCTGCTTCGCGCTTTTTGCGCTCTTCTTCTTCGGCGCGCGCTTTGGCCTTTTCTTCGCGCTCTTTCTCTTCGCGCTCCTTGGCCTCGATATCGGCGCGGCGGCGCTCACGCTCTTCGGCGCGCTGCTTTTCTTCCTCGGCCCGGCGCGCCGCATCTTCGGCCTCCTGAGCCTTGGCAAGCTTGAGCGCCTTCATCCGGCGTTCCAGTTCGGCATCGCTGATACCGGCAGGGCGTTTGGACGGATCACCCTTGATTGGCGATCCGGCAGCTGCCTGACCTGTTCCGCCGGGTTTGGGGACCACCACGCGCTTGCGCTTTGTCTCTACCACGACGTTCTTGGTCCGCCCATGGCTGAAGCTTTGCTTCACCTGTCCGGACCGCGGTCCAGTACCGAGGCCAAGAGTTTTTTTGCCGTCATTATCGCTCATGTGGTCGTCTTATCCTTCTGGGCGGGCGGTCCCGCCGTCAGTTGACTTGCGAACGCCCGAAAGTCTCTGGGCGTCCTCTACAATACGTTTGGTGAGTCCGCCAGCCGCAAGCGCGCCATGTATCACATGTTCGCGGCCGAATGCCAAACCCAATTCATCGCCCGTCAGACAGTTGAAGTATCCGTTCTTCTGACCGGTCCCGCGCAGCTTGGATTTTCCGCGCGCCGATCCGTCCGATGCCTGGAATAAAACCCGGGCGTGTTCCTTGGCCAGCCAGTCTTTGACTTTTTCATAACCCGCAACCGCGAGGCCGGCCTTGCGTGCCAATGAGATAAGGTTTTGTACCCGGCGGACAAGGCCCGCCTCGACAGTTTCAACCAAATCTTCCGGCACCGTGACCTGCCGCTTTGCGCCGCGCGCGAAAACCTTGGTGCGAACCGCAACCTCCAGCGCCTCGCGATCGGCGGCCACGTAAAACCCGCGCCCGGGCAGCTTTCCGGCGATATCGGCAACAACCTGACCTTCGGGCCCGACCACAAACCGGATCAGGCCCGCCTTGGGCTGGCTCTCTCCGGTGACAAGACACTTCCTTTCGGGCCTGTCTGTCTCTTTGTCCTGGCCGCCGCGTGTCACGGTCATCCCCCGAGACCTGCAATCAGGCCTCGGCCTCCTCAGAAGAACCCTCTTCTGATGCGGCTTCTTCTTCCTCATCACTGACCAGATCGGCCGGATCAACCCAGCCCAGCGCGATCCGCGCCGTCATGACCATGTTCTGCGCTTCCTCAAGCGAGACGTCGAATTTCTCCAGAACGCCGTCGTCCTTCTTGCGCTCGCCGTTTTCCGTGGTCCAGCCACCGGCCAGTTCCCAGTCGGCGCAGGTCGCAAAATCTTCCAGCGTCTTGACACCGTCCTCGGCCAGCGCCTCAATCATCTGCGGCGTCAGACCCTCGAACGACACAAGGCTGTCCACGACACCCAACTCGCGCGCATGCTCCAGCGCCTTGCGATTCAGCGCCTCGATATGATCGCGCGCACGCGCCTGAAGCTCGCCGGCCGTCTCTTCATCAACGCCTTCGATGACCAGCAATTCGTCAACCTCGACATAGGCCACTTCCTCAAGCGAGGTGAAGCCTTCGGAAACCAGAAGCTGGGCAAAAAATTCGTCCAGATCCAGCGCCTCCATAAAGAGCTTCGTGCGCTCTTCAAACTCGGCCTGACGGCGCGCGCTTTCCTGCTCTTCGGTCATGATGTCGATGTCCAGACCGGTCAGCTGGCTCGCCAGACGCACGTTCTGGCCGCGCCGGCCAATGGCAAGGCTCAACTGCTCATCGGGAACAACAACCTCGATCCGCTCGGCCTCTTCGTCCAGAACGACCTTGGTCACCTCAGCAGGCTGAAGCGCGTTCACAAGGAAGGTCGGCTGATCTTCGTTCCACGGAATGATGTCGATCTTTTCGCCCTGCAATTCGTTCACAACGGCCTGAACCCGGCTGCCGCGCATACCAACGCAGGCGCCGACCGGATCGATCGAGTTGTCATAGCTGATAACGGCAATCTTGGCCCGGCTGCCCGGATCGCGCGCTACGGCCTTGATCTCGATGATACCGTCGTAAATCTCGGGCACTTCCATCTTGAAAAGCTCGGCCATGAACTCAGGTGCGGTGCGCGACAGGAAAATCTGCGGCCCGCGGGCCTCGCGGCGCACATCCTTGATATAGCACCGGATCCGGTCGTTCGGGCGATAGCTTTCGCGGCCGATTTTCTCGTTACGGCGCAGAACCGCCTCGCCCCGGCCCACATCGACGATGACGTTGCCATATTCCTCGCGCTTGACCTGACCGTTGATGATCGTGCCGGCACGGTCCTTGAACTCTTCATACTGGCGATCACGCTCGGCTTCGCGGACCTTCTGCAGGATCACCTGCTTGGCCGATTGCGCCGCGATCCGGCCCATGTCCACCGGCGGCACCTCTTCGACAAAGGTCTGCCCGACCTCCGGGTTTTCCATATATTGCTTGGCCTGCTCAACCGTCATCTCGGCCTGATAATTCTCAAGCTCCTCATCGGCCACCACTGTGCGCACCCGCGTAAATGTCGCCTTGCCGGTCTTGCGGTCGATCGACACCCGGATATCCATCTCGGCGCCATAGCGGCTCTTGGCGGCCCGCGCCAGACTCTCTTCCATGGCCTCAACAACGAGCCCCGGATCGATCATCTTTTCGCGTGCCACCGCCTCGGCGGTCTGCAACAGTTCCAGCTGGTTTGCTGAGGTAATAGCCATCAGTCGTCCTCCTGCGAGACATCCGTCTCGATCTCATCAAAATCGTCTTCATTGATCACGCCCGCCGCTTTGCGCTGGCGAAGCATTTCGGAAATCAGCTCATCGGTCAGCACAAGCTTGGCATCCGAAAGCCAGTCAAACTTCAACCCGATCGTGCCTTCATCCACATTGATCAGAACCTCGTCACCCTCGATCCCGGCCAACTCGCCCTTAAAGCGCCGCCGCCCATCGATCAGCTCGCTGGTCTCGATCTTGGCCTCATAGCCCTGCCAGACATCGAAATCCTTCAGCCGCGTCAGGGGCCGGTCGATCCCGGGCGACGAAACCTCCAAGGCATAGGCCTCCGCGATAGGGTCCTCGACATCCAGCGTTGCGCTCACCGCGGTCGAAACCCGGGCGCAGTCATCCACATCGATCCCGCCATCGGGCCGCTCGACCATGATCTGCAAAACATGAGTTTTGCCCCCCATGAACCGAACCCGCACCAATTCAAAGCCCATGTCTTCGATCACGGGGGTGATGATCTCGGCCATCCGGCGATCAATCGCGGCATTTGCTATCAAATCAGACATCAGAGCGGTCAGCCCTTTCAGGCACAAAAAAACGGGCACGCGGCCCGTCGATCTTTCCCGGTGGTACATCAGGTTTGGACCCCGACGCGCCGCTGTTGAGGGGGATATACGCACCCTGAACCGAGTCTGCAAGGCCAAGTTCCATTTGGCTCAAATATCCTCGGGGGTTCGGGGGCAGACAGCCCCCGACGCGGCCCTGAAAAACAAAACGCCCCGCGTTTGGCGGGGCGTTCCGTTTACTCTGTCAGGGGCGCTTACGCGAACCACCAACGTTCAGTAAAGCGGCTCGAGTCCATCTGCCAGAGGTTGCCGATATGCGGCCCATGGGCCAGCTTGGACGAGGCGCCATCGACATAATTGGCATACATCGGCACGATCACGCCGCCGCGTGTCGACAGGATCTCCTGCATCTCGCGATAGATGGCGCGGCGCTTTTCACCGTCCAGTTCGACGCGGCCGGCATAAAGCAGCTCCTGAAAACGCGCGTCGTTCCACTGGCTATCGTTCCACGGCACTCCGGCCTCATAAGCGGTCGAGAACATCCAGTCCTCGGTCGCCCGGCCCGACCAGTAAACCGCACAGAACGGCTTTTTCAGCCAGACGTTCGACCAATAGCCATCCGAGGGTTCCTGAACCACATTGATGTCGATACCACCTGCTTTTGCCGAAGCCTGATAAAGCTGCGCTGCATCAACCGCGCCGGTAAAGGCGGCATCCGAGGCGCTCAGGTTGACCTTGAGGCTGTCCAGACCGGCCTTTCCAAGATGGAAGCGGGCCTTGTCGGGATCATACTCCAGCTGCGGCAGATCGGCGGCAAAATACTGGTTCGCGGGGCCGATCGGATGGTCATTGCCCACCGCACCATGTCCAAGCAGGATTTTGTCGACCATTTCCTGCCGCTTGATGCCGTATTTCAGCGCCTGACGGACATGCACATTATCGAAGGGAGAGGTTTGGGTCAGCATCGCGAATGTGTAATGCTGGTTGCCGGTCACCTCGAAAACCTGCGTGTTCGGATTGGCCTGAACCAGGGGCAGCGTCTTGAAGTCCACCCGGTTCACGGCATCGACCTGACCGGTCATCAGCGCGTTCATCCGGGCCGAGCTGTCGTTGATCGCCGTGGCTTCGACGGCATCGAACCAACCGGCGCGGCCGTCCTTGTAATGCCCGTCGACCCGCTTGACGACACAGCGCACACCGGGATCGAAGCTTTCGACACGATAAAGCCCTGTACCAATGCCTTTGGCCATCGCCTCTTCGATCTGGCCGGCGGGATACATCAGGATGTGATAATCGGACATCAGGAAGGGGAAGTCGGCATTGCCCGAGGCCAGCGTGAACTTGACCTGACTATCGTTGACCTTGGTCATGGTTTCGATCGCACTGACGATCGGCTTGGCGGCCGATTTCGCGCCTTCGGCGGTATGGATCTTGAGCGATTCAATCACATCGTCGGCGCCAAAGGGCTTGCCGTTGTGAAAGGTCACGCCCTTGCGCAGGTTAAACGTCCATGTTTTCGCATCCGGCGTTGCTTCCCAGCTTTCGGCAAGCTCACCGGTCAGCGTGCCATCGGCGGCAACTTCGGTCAGACAGTCGAAAACCGTGCCCATGGCCATGATGATCATGAAGCTGTCGGAATGGGTTCTTCCGTCCCAGCTGTCCGAAGTATTGGCGCCTGCAA
>JASBSV010000013.1 GCA_030148745.1 Paracoccaceae bacterium | reverse complement strand
AACGAGGCCAAGATCACCCTCGCCAATGAGGTCACAACCCTGCTGCACGGGCCCGAGGCCGCCAAAACCGCCGAAGCCACCGCGCGCGAGGTCTTTGAAAAAGGCGGCACAGGCGATGATCTGCCCACCCTCGCCCTCAGCGCCGGCGATATCGGCGATGGTATCTCCATCGTCCAACTGATCGTGCGCTCAGGCCTTGCCAAATCCGGCAAGGATGCCAAACGGCTGATCGCGGAAAACGGCGCGCGCCTCAACGACGCGCCGCTGACCGACGCCAGGCTGATGCTGGATGCCGACAGCTTCAAAACCCCGGTCAAACTCAGCGCCGGCAAAAAGCGCCACGCCCTCGTCACCCTCTCCTGAAACATCAAAAGGGCCCCGCGAAACCATCGGGGCCCTGCTTTTCCATTTGGCGTAAATATCCCGGGGTTTGGGGCAGCGCCCCAAATAAAGCGTTTCGCGTTTAACCTGAGGCATTCAGCATCACCTAACGCGTTGAAATCTTTGATTTCAGGCAGCGTTAGGTGAGTCTGGTTTAACGCGAAATGCTCTAGCAGACCCCGCTGCCCGGCTCAGCTTCCGCCGGCCTGCAGCGCCAGATCGATCCGCGCCCCCGAAATCGCCCAGCCGCCGTCGGCGTTGATGATCGAGCCTGATACATAGCGCGCCGCTTCGGACCCCAGAAAGAGACAGGCCAGCGCCACATCCTCGGGCGTGCCATAGCGCTTCATCGGGACCGAGTTGATCACCGCCTTGCGCATCCCCTCGGTCGGGGCCAGCCGCGCCATGCCCTCGGTGCCGTCAATCGGCCCCGGCGTCACGCCATTGACCCGCAACCCCTCATGCCCCCATTCGATGGCCAGACATTTGGTCACCATCTCGACGCCGGCCTTGGCGGCACAGACATGCACCTGCATCGGCATCGCCTGAACCGCCTGCGGCGCGGAGATGTTGATCAGCGACCCGCCCGGCTTTTTCATATGCCGGTAGGCTGCGCGCATCACATGAAACGTGCCCAAAAGATCGATATCCATCACCGATTTGAACCCGTTTGGCGACAGATCCTTGGCAAAGGCCGGAAAATTTCCCGCCGCCCCCGAGACCAGAACATCGATCGGCCCGCATTGCTGCGCGAAATCCTCCAGCGCCGCGGCCACCGCATCGGCATCGCGCACGTCAAACGCATATCCCAGCGCCGGACCCGCATCACCCGACAGCGCCGCCACCGCGCCATCCACCTTGTCCTGCTTGCGGCTGGCCACGCCCATGCGCGCGCCCGCCGCGGCAAAAGCCTCGGCAATGCCCAGGTTGATACCGCTCGTGCCGCCCACGACAAACACATTCTTGCCGGAAAAATCGAATGAAACGTCCATGGTACCCTCCTGCTTTACCTTCGCGTAAACGCTAAACGGCAATGCCCGGCATTGACCAGCCCCTCCGCTGCGTCACTTTTCAGGCTCAGATACTTCCCGCCTCGACCATGAAATTGCTGGCCGTGCAGGCCCCCGCATCCTCCGAAGCCAGAAACAGCACCATCCGCGCCACGTAATGCGGCGCAATCGGATCGGGCAGGCACTGATTTTCCAGGTGCCGCTGCAAGGCCTCCTCGGTCACCCACAGCTCTTTTTGCCGCTCGGTCATGATCCAGCCGGGCACCACCGTATTCACCCTGATCCGGTATCCGCCCAGATCGCGGGCAAAACTGCGCGTCATGCCATGCACACCGGCCTTGGCGGTGGTATAGACCGGCATCCCGCCCGTGGCCTCCCACCAGCTGTTCGATCCCATGTTGATGATCGAGCCGCCCTGCCCGGCCTCTATCATCGCCGGCGCCACGGCCTGAGTGGCAAAGAACATATGCCGCAGATTGGTGGCGATACGCTCGTCATAATATTCGGGCGTGACATCCTGCCAGGCATGGCGGTCATCGCGCGCGGCATTATTGACCAGAACCGAAGGCGCGCCCAATGTCTCGATCAGATTGGCGAAACTGGCCTTCAGCGCCGCGATATCGCGCAGATCGGCCCCTTCATGCATGATCTCAACCCCCTCGCCGCCCAGCTCCTCAACCAGCGCCGCGCTGCGCTCGGCGTCGAAATCGACAAATCCGATCCTTGCGCCCTGCGCGGCAAAGGCCCGCACGATCTCCTCGCCGATCCCCGAGGCGCCGCCGGTCAACAGCACGGTCTTGCCGCGCAGGCTTGGATATATGGCGTAAGCGGTCATTGAAATCACTCCCTGTGGCATTTTGCCAAAGCCTATCGCATCGCCAGACAAAGAAAAACCGCCCCGGGGCCCTCCCGAGGCGACTCTGACCGTTTTTTTGCGCGCCTTTCGGGCCTAGAGCATTTCGCGTTAAACGCGAACCGCTTTAGCGGCCCAGCATCCATTCACCTTTTGGAAAAAACGCGTTGAAGGCAAAAGCGAACATCACGTCATGCGGCAGATCGCGGCCACTGGCCGCATCGCGCACCCGGATCGTGCCCACCTCTTTCGAGGACTGGATATCGCGCTTGTCCAGGGCCGAGGCTTGGCCCTTGCTCCAACTGATGCGCAGCCCCTTCTCGACGATCTCGCCCTCCTTGCGCACCCGCTCAAAGGTCCAGGCCGCATCGCCAACCCGCACCACCCGCGCCAGCGCCGGAATGTCAAAGGGCGGCATCTGACCATTGAACAGGAACGGCCGGCTCGAGCTGTCATAACTGGCATAGGGGTTCGTTCCATAGGGGCGCCCGAATTTCGGCTCATCCATCACCAGCCCGCCCGGGTTGCGCGCCCGAAACTCGCCCCAGCCCTCCATCCAGCTTGGCAAAGGTGTCAGCCGGTCACCCAGATGCGCCCCCACGATCCCCTCGCCCAGCGCCTGCTGCCACCAGCTTTCGCTTTGCCGGTCGTACATCACCATATCCGAATTTCGCAACTTGCCGGTCACCCCGAACTCCAGAACCTCACCCCGCACCCGCCGGTCAAACGTCAGGCCCGAGTTGCACAAGGGGCAAAAGGTCACCACCACCGGGGTGTCGCCAATCGTGTCGTTCACGATCTCATGCCATGTCAGATAGCGGATCGGATAGGCCCGCGGCACCTGCCCCTCAAGCTCTACCGCGATCACCGGCTCGCGCGCGCCGATCCGGCTCTCCTTGGCGACCGGGATGAACTGCGGATCGCTCACCGCCGGGATCCCGTCCTTCGGCGGGCCGCCCGACAGGATCTCGGTCCATTCAACCGAAGTTTTGCTGAAATCGGTCCTGGGCCATTCGTATTTCCAGAAATCAGGCTCGGCGGCGGCGCTGCCCGCCCAAAGCCCCGCCGCGACAGCCGCGAAAACAAACCGGATCATCATATCCACTCCCCTTGCCCGGAACACCGACAAGCCTGGCAGAGCGCGGCGCGCCGGCATAGCCCCCCTCACGCGCTCTTGACGCCGCGCGAGGGGGGGGGCGCCACGCCCGATCGGCGCCCCGAAAAGAGCAAGGGCGCCGCACTGCTGCGACGCCCTCACTTCCACTTGGAAAAAATATCCAAATCCCCGCGGCCGTCCCCCCGCGGGCCGCGGCTTTATTCGGCCACCGTTACCTTGGTCATCACATCCTGCGGCGCGGCGACCATTCCGGTCTGCCCGCGCCCTCGCTTGATCCGGTCCACGACATCCATCCCCTCGATCACCTTGCCGACAACGGTATATTGACCGTTCAAGAAATAACCGGCGTCAAACATGATGAAAAACTGGCTGTTGGCGCTGTCCGGGTCTTGCGCGCGCGCCATTCCGACAACGCCCCGGTCAAAGGGAATATCCGAAAACTCGGCCGGCAGATCCGGCAGGTCCGAGCCGCCCCGCCCTGCCTTGGACAGATCCCCGCCCAGCTTGCCGAATTTCACATCGCCGGTCTGAGCCATGAAGCCATCGATCACCCGGTGAAACACCACCCCGTCATAGGCGCCCGCGCGCGCCAGCTGCTCCAGCCGGGCGGCATGTTTGGGCGCGGCTTGGGTGTTCAGGTCGATCACGATCCTGCCATTGGCCTCGCCCGATACCTCGATCACAAGGTTCGGCCCGGGCCCGTCGACCGGCGCATCGCTTTCGGCCATTGCCGTCAGGGGCAGCGCCGCCAGCGCCGCGATCAGGGCCAGCTTACGCAACATCGCCGGCCACCTTGACGCTGATCATCCGGTCGGGGCTTGCAGGCGGCTCGCCGCGCTGGATCGCGTCGACATGCTCCATCCCCGAAATCACCCGGCCATAGACCGTGTACTGACCGTTCAGGAAATGATTGTCCGAGAAGTTGATGAAGAACTGGCTGTTGGCGCTGTCGGGATTGGCCGAGCGGGCCGCGCCCAGCGTGCCGCGATCATGCGGCAGTTTGGAAAACTCCGCCGGCAGGTCGGGATGCTCGGATCCGCCGGTGCCGGCCATGCGGATGTTGAAATCCTGTTCCATATTGCCATTGGCCACATCGCCGGTCTGGGCCATGAACCCGTCGATCACCCGGTGGAAACAGACATTGTCATAGGCACCCGCGCGCGCCAGCGTTTTCATCCGCTCGACATGCTGGGGCGCGACATCGGGCAAAAGCTCGATCGTAACGGTCCCGTCTTTCAGCTCCATTATGATTGTGTTCTCTGGATCTTTGATCTCGGCCATGGGGCCCTCCGTTTTACTGTTCGGGCCGGACCCTAGGGCGCGCGGCGCAAAAGTAAAAGCCTCAAAGCTTGACCGCGGGGGCGCAATCGGGTGCAAAGGCGGCAAACCGCTTTTGAAAGGGCTTCAGATGGGACGAAAAACACTCGATCAGATCGATATGGCCGGCAAGGTCGTGCTCACCCGGGTCGATATCAACGTCCCGGTGCAGGATGGCGTGGTCACCGATGACAGCCGAATCCAGCGCATCGTACCAACCGTCCGCGATATTCTGGCCGCTGGCGGCAAGCCGGTGCTGATGGCGCATTTCGGCCGCCCCAAGGGTCAGGTGGTGCCGCAGATGTCGCTTGCCGTGGTGGTGCCCGCGCTGGAAAAGGCGCTGGGGGTGCCGGTGCGCTTTGCCGCCGACTGTATCGGCCCCGAGGCGAAAAAGGCGGTTGCCGCCCTCACACCGGGCGAGGTTCTGCTGTTGGAAAACACCCGGTTTCACGAGGGCGAGACGGCAAATGACGGCGCCTTTGCCGCCGCGCTGGCCGCTTTGGGGGATGTTTACGTCAATGACGCTTTTTCCGCCTCGCACCGCGCCCATGCCTCGACCGAGGCGATCGCACGGCTTTTGCCCTCGGCCGCCGGCCGGCTGATGGAGGCCGAACTCAGCGCGCTGGAAAGCGCCCTTGGCAAGCCCCGGCGCCCGGTGGCCGCTCTGGTCGGCGGCGCCAAGGTTTCCACCAAGCTGGAGCTTTTGGGAAATCTGGTCACCCGGGTCGATCACCTGATCATCGGCGGCGGCATGGCCAATACGTTTCTGGCCGCCAAAGGGATCGGCATCGGAAAATCGCTGGCCGAACATGAGATGACCGATACCGCCGCCGCGATCATCGACAAGGCCGGCGCGGCGGGCTGCGCGTTGCATCTGCCGGTCGATATCGTCGTGGCGCGCGAATTTGCCGCCAATGCCCCCCATGAGGTTCTGGCCGCCGAGGATTGCCCGCCCGATGCGATGATCCTTGACGCAGGCCCGCGCACGGTAGAGGCCATCGGCGCGGTTTTCGAAACCTCGCGCACACTGATCTGGAACGGCCCCCTTGGCGCCTTCGAGATCGCGCCTTTTGACGCCGCCACCAACGCCGCCGCAGGCAAGGCGGCCAGCCTGACGCGCGAAGGCAAACTGATCTCGATCGCAGGCGGCGGCGATACGGTTGCAGCGCTGAACAAGGCCGGCGTGGCGGCGGATTTCACCTATATCTCGACCGCTGGCGGCGCCTTTCTGGAATGGATGGAGGGCAAGACCCTGCCCGGTGTGGCGGCTTTGGGGTGAATGGCGGCTAATCTGGCTTAGGTTAGCGCCACCAGTCTTGCGGCGGCCCGTGGCTCCTTCTAAGCCGGGGGGGAAAGCCAGCAACAAAGGACCGACCGATGAAAGCCACCCGCACCGTTCAGCGCATCCTTGCCAATTACGAAAGCGACAATCCCGGCGTCAAAGGCAACCTTTGCCGGATCCTGATGAACGGGAAACTGGGCGGCACCGGCAAGGTGATCATCCTGCCCGTCGATCAGGGGTTCGAACACGGGCCGGCGCGGTCTTTTGCGCCCAATCCGGCGGCTTACGATCCGCATTACCACTATCAGCTGGCGATTGACGCGGGGCTGAACGCCTATGCCGCGCCTTTGGGAATGCTCGAGGCAGGCGCTGACACGTTTGCCGGTCAGATCCCGACGATCCTCAAGGCCAACTCGGCCAATTCGCTGATCCCGTCCGAGGCGGTCAAGGATCAGGCGATCACCGCCAGCGTCGATGATGCGCTGCGCATCGGCGCCTCGGCCATCGGGTTCACGATCTACCCCGGCTCTTCGGCGGGCCTTGAGATGTTCGAGGAGATCAGCGCCATGCGCGAAGAGGCCGCCGCCAAGGGCATCGCCACCGTCATCTGGTCCTATCCGCGCGGCGAGGCATTGGACAGCGCGGGCGAGACCGCCATCGACATCGCCGCCTATGCCGCCCAGATCGCGGCCCTTCTGGGCGCCCATATTATCAAGATCAAGCTCTCGACCGATCACCTGAGCCTTGGGGCCGCCAAAACGGTTTATGAAGAGCAGAAGATCGACATCGCACCCCAGGCCGCGCGGGTGCGCCACTGTATGGATGCCGCCTTTGCCGGACGCCGGATCGTGGTGTTTTCGGGCGGGGCCAAGAAGGGCGCCGACAGCGTTTATGACGATGCGCGCGCCATTCGCGACGGCGGCGGCAATGGCTCAATCATCGGGCGCAATTCCTTCCAGCGCTCGCGCGAGGACGCGCTGGCGATGCTGGGAAAACTGATGGATATCTATCGCGGCAAGGCCTGATCGCGGCCCTCAGGGGCCCAGCCGGTCGATCAGCGCGCTGACGTCAAAGGCACCGATGGCCCCTGCCGTGCGGCCCCGCGCCGCGCCCAGCCGGGTGGCGGCATAAGCCTCGGCCACCGCCCCGTCACCATGCCCGAGCAATACGGCCGCGGTCAGAAGGCTGGCAAGGCTTTCGGCGAACCATCGCGCCTCGGCCTCATCGGGCAGGCCGGGCCAGCGCGCCAGATGCGCCGCCAGAGCCGCGTCATACTCCCCGCTCAGCCCCTTTGCGCCCTCAAGCTCAGCCGTCAGCGCCCCGGCTGAGGCCGGATCGCGCGCCAGCGTGCGCAGGATATCAAGGCAGATCACATTGCCCGACCCCTCCCAGATCGAGTTCAGCGGCGCCTCGCGAAACAGCATCGGCAGCGGCGTGTCATCGGTGTAGCCCATGCCGCCCAAAGCCTCCATCGCCTCATAGATCACCCCGGTGGCCAGCTTGTTCGACAGGTATTTGGCCAGCGCCACGGCAACCCGCGCCAAGGGCTCGCCCCGGTCAAACGCCGCCGCTACCCGCAGCCCCAGCGCCAGCGCCCCTTCGGCGTCCAGCGACAGATCGGCCAGAACCGCCCGCATCAGCGGCGCATCGATCAGCCGCTTTTGAAAGGCGCTGCGCCCCCGGCACCAAAGCGCCGCTTGCACCAGCGCCGCCCGCATCAGCCCCGCCGGTGCCATCGCCGTATCAAGCCGTGTGTGATGGACCATCTGAATGATCGTGCGCACCCCATCGCCCGCACCGCCAATCGCATGGGCATAGGCGCCGTGATATTCAATCTCGGCCGATCCGTTCGAGCGGTTGCCAAGCTTTTCCTTCAGCCGCATCAGATGGATGCCATTGCGCGTCCCATCCGGCAGCCAGCGCGGCACCAGATAACAGCTTAGCCCCTCTGGCCCCTGCGCCAGTGTCAGAAACCCATCCGACATCGGCGCCGAACAGAACCATTTATGCCCCGTCAGGCGCCAGCCATCGCCATCGGCCTCGGCTCGCGTGGTATTGGCCCGCACGTCCGATCCGCCCTGCTTTTCGGTCATCGCCATGCCCAGCGTGGTGCCCGCTTTTTCCGCCATCGGGCGCACCGACGGGTCGTAGTCGCGGCTTTGCAGGCTGGCCGCCCAATCGCCCGCAACCCCGCCCTGCCCGCGCAGCGTGGCAATGCCGGCATAGGTCATTGTCAGCGGGCAACAAACGCCCGGATCGACCTGACTGAGAAGATAGACCATCGCCGCATGGCTGACATGGCCGCCTGCCGCCCCCTCCCACGGGAGCGCGGCATATCCCGCCGCAACGCCGGCGCGCATCTGGCTGTGATAGGCGGGGTGAAACGACAATTCGTCAAGCCGCCGCCCGGCGCGATCAAAACTGATCAGCTCGGGCGGGAAACGGTTGGCCGCCCGCCCCGCCGCCTGCAATTCGCCCCCGCCCAAAGCCGCGCCATAAGCGCTCAGCGGTGCGGCGTCGCCGCCCATACGCGCCACCCAGTCGCGCAAGCCCCGGTCACCGGCCCAAAGATCGCCGGGGGCGTCCATCTGCGGCTGGTTTTCGACCTCATGGGTTTCAAGATGCGATTGCGGGTCAATATTGCGGGTCATGGCGGCACCTCCGGGCGCGATCATAAACCTCTGCCGGCCCGGGGGAAATGCGCTTTACCGTCGCCCGCCGCGCCCGGCCCGGCGACGCCTGCCAAAAGAGAGTCTTTTGGGCCACAGAACCGGCAAAAGATCGCCACTTATCCCAAAGAATTTATTCACAATTCCCGCCCCCCGTGCAATTGTTGACCCAACGCCGGACAAACAGCGGCGAGGGACAAGAGGCGCATGGCAGCAAGACGAAAATCCTCGGGCGTCGGCACCGTCATCTATTTCGCGGTGATCTTCAGCCTGAGCATCTATTTCACCTTTGCCGCGGTACAGGGCGATTACGGCCTGTTCCGCAGGGTGCAGATCGACGCCGAAGCGACCCAGCTTCGACAGGACCTCAAAGAGATTCAGACCCGCGTCGCCATCTATTCCAACAAGACCCATCGCCTGTCCGACGATTTTCTGGACCTCGACCTTCTGGACGAGCAGGCGCGCTCGGTTCTGGGAATGCTGCGGCCTGACGAACTGGTCATTCGCTGACGGTTTTTTCGCCGCAAAGCAGCCTTGCAAAATCATTGCTCGAAACCTGAGTCACCTTGGTGTATGAGATAGTTTAACGCTAAACTATTTTTACGGATGCAAGGGGGACCCACCCGTGGCGACCAGGAAAACAACAAAGAAACCAAACATTTCCGCCGAAGAACTTCTTGAATATTACCGCGATATGCTGCTGATCCGGCGATTCGAGGAAAAAGCCGGACAGCTTTACGGCATGGGTCTGATCGGCGGCTTCTGCCACCTTTATATCGGGCAGGAAGCGGTGGTCGTGGGCCTTGAGGCCGCCGCCGAAGAGGGGGACAAACGCGTCACCTCATACCGCGACCACGGTCATATGCTGGCCTGCGGAATGGACCCCAAGGGCGTCATGGCCGAGCTGACGGGCCGCGAGGGCGGCTATTCCAAGGGCAAGGGCGGCTCGATGCATATGTTCTCCAAGGAAAAGAATTTCTATGGCGGCCATGGCATCGTCGGCGCGCAGGTCCCCATTGGCGCGGGCCTTGCCTTTGCCGATAAATATCAGGGCAACGACCGCGTGACCTTTACTTATTTCGGCGATGGCGCGGCAAACCAGGGTCAGGTCTATGAGACCTATAACATGGCCGAGCTTTGGGACCTGCCGGTCATCTTTGTCATTGAAAACAACCAATACGCCATGGGAACCAGCGTCAAACGCTCGACCAAATCCCCCTCCCTGTGGGAGCGCGGCGCAGCCTATGGCATCCCCGGCGAGGCGGTCGATGGCATGGATGTTCTGGCCGTCAAGGCCGCCGGTCAAAAGGCGGTGGATCACTGCCGCGCCGGCAAGGGGCCCTATATCCTTGAGGTGAAAACCTATCGCTACCGCGGCCATTCGATGTCGGACCCGGCCAAATACCGCACCCGCGAAGAGGTGCAAAAGATGCGCGAGGAACGCGATGCCATCGAACATGTGCGCACGCTTCTGCTTGAGGGCAAACACGCCAGCGAGGATGACCTCAAAGCCATCGACAAAGAGATCAAGGCCACCGTCAACGAGGCGGCTGAATTTGCAAAAGACAGCCCCGAGCCCGCTCTGGACGAGCTCTGGACAGATATTTACGCAGAGGTCTCGTGATGCCGCATTTCGAAATTCACGTGGCCGACATCGACCGCGCAAAAGACTTTTACGCGGGGCTTTTTGGATGGAAATTCAATCCGATGCCCGGCGCTGATGAGGTGGGATATCACCTGATCGAAGGCGCCGACATCGGCACGGGCAAGGCGCTGACGGGCGGCATGATGCGCCGCATGGGGCAGCCCCCTGCCGCCGGCAGCCCGATCCGGGGCGGCACCATGACCTTCGGCGTTGCCAACTGCGACGACCGCTATGCATGGTCCTTGGCGAATGGTGGGGCCGAAGCGCTGCCGCCGACGGATTTCCCCGGCATCGGTCGCTGCGCCTATGTCGAAGACGGGGAAGGAAATGTTGTCGGGATGGTTACGCCCGCGCAAGAGGGAGATCACTGATGGCAACTGAAATTCTCATGCCCGCGCTTTCGCCCACCATGGAAGAGGGCACATTGGCCAAATGGCTGGTCAAAGAGGGTGATACCGTCTCTTCCGGCGATATTCTGGCCGAGATCGAGACCGACAAGGCAACAATGGAGTTCGAGGCCGTGGACGAAGGCACCATCGGCAAGATCCTTGTTGCCGAGGGCACCGAAGGGGTGAAGGTGAACGATCCCATCGCGGTGCTGCTGGGCGATGGCGAAAGCGCCGATGACATCGCCGACGCCGGGGCCAAACCCGCGCCCAGACCCGCGCAAACCACTGCTGAAGAGCCCGCAGCCGCCGAGCCGGCCGCGGCAAAGGCCCCTGCGCCCGCACCCGCCGCCCCGGCCCCGTCTTCGGACGGGCGTGTCTTTGCCTCGCCTCTGGCGCGGCGCATCGCGGCTGACAAAGGGCTCGATCTGGGCGCGATCAAGGGCTCCGGCCCGCATGGGCGGATCGTGAAAGCCGATGTCGAAGGGGCCACCGCCGGGGCCAAAGCCGCCCCTGCCGCCGCAGCCCCCGCCGCTTCGGCGCCCGCTGCAGCCGCTGCCGGCCCCTCGACCGATGCGGTCGCCAAAATCTACGCAGATCGCGAATTCACCGAGGTCAAACTGGACGGGATGCGCAAAACCATCGCCGCCCGCCTGACCGAAGCCAAACAATCGATCCCGCATTTCTATCTGCGCCGCGACATCCAACTGGATGCACTTCTGAAATTCCGCAGCGAACTGAACAAGGGGCTCCAATCCCGCGGGATCAAACTTTCGGTCAATGATTTCATCATCAAGGCCTCGGCCATCGCCCTGCAACAGGTGCCGGCGGCCAATGCGGTCTGGGCCGGCGACAGGATCCTGCAACTTGCGCCCTCGGATGTGGCCGTGGCCGTTGCCATCGAAGGCGGGCTGTTTACGCCGGTTTTGAAAGACGCGCATCAAAAGACACTTTCGGCGCTGTCGGCCGAGATGAAGGATCTGGCCACACGCGCGCGCGAGCGCAAGCTTGCCCCGCATGAATACCTCGGCGGCAGCTTTGCGATTTCAAATCTGGGAATGTTCGGGGTTGATAATTTCGACGCGGTGATCAACCCGCCGCATGGCTCGATCCTGGCGGTCGGCGCGGGGGTGAAAAAACCGATCGTCAACGCCGATGGCGCGGTCGGGGTAGCAACCGTCATGTCGGTCACCTTGTCGGTCGATCACCGGGTCATCGACGGCGCTCTGGGGGCCGAGTTCCTGCAGGCGATCAAGGAAAATCTGGAAAATCCGATCGCGATGCTGGCCTGACCGCTTCGTCCCGAATGGGGCTGGCCTGGCAATCGCCGGGCCCGCTCACCCCGCCCCACCGTTTCAGCCGCCGTTCAGCAGCTGATCCATGGTTTGCGAAGGCTGATCGCAACCCGCCTCGCCCACGATCTTGGCCGGAACCCCGGCCACCGTCTTGCAGGGCGGCACATCGTGCAGCACGACCGAACCTGCCGCGATGCGCGAGCAATGGCCGACCTTGATATTGCCCAGAACCTTGGCACCGGCGCCGATCAGAACACCGTCACCGATTTTCGGGTGCCGGTCCTCTTCTTCCTTGCCGGTCCCGCCCAGCGTCACCGAATGCAGCATCGACACATTGTCGCCAACCACCGCCGTCTCGCCGATGACGATGGAATGGGCGTGGTCGATCATGATCCCCTGCCCGATCCGGGCGGCGGGGTGAATATCGATCCCGAAAACCTCGCTCACGCGCATCTGGATGAAATAGGCCAGATCGCGGCGGCCTTCATTCCACAGCCAGTGACCGACGCGGTAGGCCTGAACCGCCTGATAGCCCTTGAAATACAAAAGCGGCTGGATCAGCCGGTGACAGGCCGGATCGCGCTCGTAAACCGCTACCAGATCGGCGCGCGCCGCCTGCCGCACCTTCGAGGATGACCGAAACGCCTCATCGGCGATCTCGCGCAGGATCTGCTCTGACATCTCCCCCGATGACAGCTTCAGCGACAGGCGAAACGACAGCGCCCGCTCCAGCGTCGAGTTGTGAAGCACGCTCGAATGAACAACCCCGCCCAACAGCGGCTCGTCCTTGACCATCGCTTCGGCTTCGGTGCGGATCTTGGCCCAGACCGGGTCAAGCTCGGCATAAACGGCTTGGCTTTTTGACATCAGGTTTCCTCTGCTACGCTGGCCTTTTACAGAAATCCTGACCTAATAATAGTGTGAAAACCCGCGCGGGACAAAATCACGATATGGACGACGCTGAAATTGAACGCTTTCGCCAGCAGTTGAGCCAGATGCTCAAGGCGCTGAGCATTGGCGAGGATCTGGGCCGCGATGCCACCCGAACCGTCACGCTGGACCAGCAGGCGGTGGGGCGTCTGTCGCGCATGGACGCGCTTCAGCAACAGGCCATGGCCAAAGCGCAAAGCGCCCGCCGGGCCCAGTCGCTTACCCGCATCCAGGCCGCGCTTGCGCGTATCGATAATGGGGAGTTCGGCTATTGCCTCGATTGCGGCGACGCGATTTCAGCGAAACGGCTAGGCCTCGATCCGGCAGTGCCCAAGTGCATCTCCTGCGCCCGCGGATAGGCCCGCCTGCCGCAAAACGCACTCCAGAACGGTGATGACACAGGCCTGAAACTCGGGTTCGGCGAAATCGGCGCCCGCACTCAGGCAATGGGCCCGCGCCGCCGCTTCAAGCGTGCCGTTACCCCCTGCCGCCAGGCCGCGCCCATGGCGCAGCCGGTGGGCATCGGCGCGGCGCGCGGCTGCGGTCATCGCCACGGCCAGCGCCCGCCGCTCGGCCGGATCGGCCGCCCGCAGCGCCCGCGCCGCCGTCAGAACATCCACCAAGCCAAGGGGCCGCATCTTACATGCCCGGCACTGTCAGCGACAGATAATGGATCGCAAGACGCACGGTTCCGCCGGCAAACTCGCCCCCCGTCGCGCTCAGCTTCAGCGCCTCGGCGCTGTAATGCGTGGTGGGCGAGGACAAGATCCCCTCGGCATATGACCCCGCGCTCAGGCCAAGACCACTGCCATAGCGGGTCTCGAACCCTTCGACCCCAAGGGTCCAGCTTGTCAAACTGCCGGTGATATCCGCCGTCACCCGCGCCGTTACCCCAAGAACCATCGCCTTGGCCGGGATCATCCCCGTGCTGAGCGATGTCAGCCCCGCGCCGATCACATGATCGAACTCCAGAACCGCGCCCAAGGTCGCCGCCCCGGTCAGAGAGCGCGCCAGCTCTCCGCCCTGCCAGCCAAGCCCGTCGAAAAAGATCCGCCGCGCCTCATCACTCACCCAGGCCGTCCACCCGGCCTTGGGAATGATGAATACCCAGCCGCCGTTGGAAAACAGCGCAATCTCGCCCATGCGCCCGGCCCAGGCGTTCACCGCCCCCGAAGGGACCAGATAGGCGTGCCCCTCGCCCGGCGTCGCCGGCGGAAGGGTCAGGCTCACCGATACAAGCCTTAGCTGCATCAGCCCGTCGATCAGGCCAAGCGCCTCGTTCACGGTCACATGTTTCTGGGCCTGCGCCGGCTCAATCAGCGGCAGGCCAAAACCTGGGGTCTCAGACATTGATTTCCATCCTTTTGAAAAGCCCCGCACCAAAGCGGTCGGAAAGCTGTGCAACTTCGATATCGAAAGGCGCCAGCGCGCCATCTGCAGTTTGCTGGCCTTGGGTATAAACCCACGCCGGGGCGCTCAGAATTTCCCGGCGCAAAACCGCGCCGTCTTTGACAACCCGCAGCAGATATTGCTCGGACGTCTCGCCCAGCGGCACATCCGGCGCCGTCCAGTTGTCTCCGTCGATGCGTGTCCGTCGGATCCAGCCAAGCTGCAGATCGCCCGCGCCATCTCGCCAGGCGCGAAGATGCGCCGGCGCATAGGGCCGCAGTCCGATGCCGGAAAATGCCTCGATCCGTTCAACATAAGACGGATCGTCCAGCGGCCGCCGCGCCGGCCCGATCCGGTAATAACGGATCAGATCGCGCGCCGCCGCCGGCAGGTCGATCTGTTGCGGGCGGCTGTCCAGCGCCACGAAATAGCTGCCCACCGGCCAGCTTGCGGGCATCATCGCATCGCTGCCCTGCTGCCCCCTCAGACGCAGCGAAATCTCATAGGTATCCGGCGCCACAAGCCTGGCCGTGACAAACTGAAAAACCTCCCAGTTGTCGCTGCTTCCATCGCCGATTGCCGCCATATTGGCGCCGCTCAGCACCGCCTGCACCGTGGCCGAGGCAAGGCTACCGGACGACAGTTTGACACGCAGCGCCGCGCCCCTGTCCCACAGCCCCGCGCGCGCCGCCATCAGCGGCGTTTCGGTCAGGCCAACTGTCGAGGGCGCGGCGATGATGCTGTTTTGCTCATAACCCGCCCCGCTGGTTGAGGCATAGACCGCCACCCGCCCCGGCCAGGGCCGCGAGGTAACCGCCAGATGCGGTGCATGGGGCACCTCATCGCCGCTGATCAGCGGAAGATCCAGAAACAGCGGAAAAGGCGGAACCGCCACGGCAAAGGGGCGCGGGCGCACCGGCTCTTCGGCGGCGTCGCTGGGGGTATAGACCTGCTTCTCGACCCGCACCGCCTCAATCAGCTGCAGACCCGCCTGCTCGACCCGGTCCAGCCGGTACAGCCCATCGATGCCTTCACGGTTCAGCCGGACAACATCCCCCGCCCCCAGCGCCAGCTGCGACAGCGGCAGCGCAAATCGCAGGCTGTCGCGCGCGATACGCGCCTCGCTCAGCCAGCGTTCGGTGATCGCGCGCGCCTCGGGCTTGGTCAGCGCCAGTGACAGCTCTGATTGCGATGTCGTGGCGCTGCTGTCGCCGGGAAAAATCGCCTCGGCGGCCCGCGTCTCATAATCGCCATCGGCATCGACATAGCTCAGCCGCACCCGCCCCGCGATTTCCGGCTCGGGCGCGCGCGTGGCCTCGCCATCGCCCGAAATCTCCGGCGAGAGCGCCAGCCGCTCATGCTCCAGCGCGGCCATCGCCCGCCCGTCGCGATTGCGAAACACCAACATCCCGTCCCGCTCGATCGCCTCGAACCCATAGGCCAGCATCAAAGGCTGCAAGGCCGAACGCGCCGTGGCCGGATCGCTCACCGAATAGCCCCTGACATGACCATAAAGCGCGCTGACGTCGTAATCGCTCACCCCCGACGCCCGGCAAATCTCGGCCACGACCGAGGCCAGAGACCGCGCGCCCGTGCGCCCGCTGATCCAATGGCCACGGGCATAGTTTTCGCCATCGCTCCACAGATCCCGGTTGTTGGGAAAAAAGGGAAAAGGCCGCGTGTCCCATGCCCAGACATGGGCGCGCGACATATCCACCATCGGGCCGGAATAGACCGTCGAGACGGGGTTGTTTTCCGCCACGCCCCAAAACTCGAACATCGCGCGCAGATATTGTATCTGGACCAATTCGTCGCGGCTGCCGTCGGAATATTTGGGAAGGCTGGATTCCGAGGATTTGGGATCGAGAAACTTATTGGGCTGATTGGGGCCCTTATCGACCGCAGCGCAGCCCAGTTCGGTAAACCATATCGGTTTCGAGCCGGCCTCCCAGCCCGTTGAAACCGCCTGACGGATGCCGCCGATCCGCTCGTAATGGGCATTCGACCACCAGCTTTTAAGGTCCTTGTAACGATAAACCCAAGGCTCCTCATAGGCGCCATCGGTGATCGGCGTGCGGATCTGCGCCGCCTCTGCCTCGGGCGAATGGTAGTACCAGTCAAACCCCTCGCCGCCGGCAATATTGGCCTTCAGATAATCAAGGTTATAGATCGTGCCCCATCCGGCATCGGCATGGGCGTCGCCATCGCGCCAGTCGGCAAGCGGCATGTAATTGTCGATCCCGATGAAATCGACCGCCGGATCCGACCACAGGGGATCGAGGTGGAAAAACACATCCCCCGATCCATCCTGCGGGTGATAGCCGAAATATTCGCTCCAGTCGGCGGCATAGCCGATCTTGGTGTCGGGCCCCAGAATCTGGCGCACATCCGCCGCCAGCTGGCGCAGCGCCTGAACCGCCGGAAAACCGGCAAGCCCGCGGATCTGGGTCAGCCCGCGCATTTCCGAGCCGATGCAGAATGCGCCCACCCCGCCCGCCGCCGCGCAAAGATGCGCGTAATGCAGGATGAACCGCCGGTACGACCATTCCGCCGGGCCGCTATAGCTTACCGAAGTGCCGGTGACGGTGAAATCGGCAAGGCCGGCCGCGCCGAAAAAGGCGGCCACCTCGGCATCGGCGGCAGCGGTCTGATCTGGCGATCCCGGCTGACCCGGCGCCTTGGACAGGGTGATGCGACCGCGCCACGGCAGGGCCGGCTGATCGGGGGCATCGCTCCATGGATCGCTCAGGCCATTGCCGGCAAGCTGATCCATCAGGATGAAAGGATAAAGAACCGTGTCCTGACCTGCCGCCCGCAGCTCGGCAATCGCTTCCACCACCGATGCATCCGCCGGCGTGCCGCCATAGACGGGCCGCCCGTCCAGCTGGGCAATCTCCGCCGCTGCCGCGCGCGCCAGCCCCGACACCGCCCATGGCATGCCCACGCCATCCTGGGCGCTCTGCTCGACCTTGGGCATCAACTGACAGCTGCCGCAGCTCAGGTTATCGCCGAACCACGACACCACCAGCGACGCCGACCCGCAATTGGGAAGCTCCTCGCTCAGGTTCTCCACCGCGCTGCGCAGATCGGTCTTTTCGCTGGGCGAGTTGACATTGGCCGACCGGTTCAGCCCCGGACCGTCCGCGTAATGCACCGGAGTGGTGGCCAGCGCATATTCCCCCGTTCCGGGGATCAGCGCGACGGCCTTGATATCATGGGTCAGATCGGAAAACCCGAGCGCGCGCGGGGCGGCGCGCAAAACCTCAAAGGTGAACTGCGGGATCCGGTTGCCGAACTGGCCCAGCGGCAGATCCTCCAGCACCACATAGGCGGTGCCGCGATAAGCCGGCGCATTGCCCGCCCCCTCGACCGCCTCGATCTTGGGGTCCGGCATTTGCTCTTCCGATCCGGCATAGACGCGCAGGTTCAGATCGTCGCGCGCCACCTCAACCCCATCGGCCCAGACGCGGCCAACGCGCGTGATCTCGCCCTGACACAGCGCGATCGCCAGGCTGACGCTATAGCTGAACGTCGTGCTCGCGCCCCCGCCCGTGCCCTTGCCGCCGCCGGTGGTCGTGCTCTGCTCGGCAAAGCGCGAGGCCCAGATCACCTGCCCGGGCACCCGCATACGTCCGAAAACCTGCGTCACGGGGGCGCCCTCGCTGGCCCCGGTCAGACGAAAACGCTCAACCCGGCCGGTCTCCACCGCCTGCGATCCGCTGCCCAGAAGACGCTGATCAATGACCCGGCCAAGGGTTGCCCCAAAGGCCCGGCCAATCACCGCCGAAGACAGACCCATTACCGTACCCCCAACCGAGGCACCCGCGGCAAATCCCGCCGCCGAAAGGACAATCGTAGCCATCAGGCTCCCCCATCAGGAAATTGAAAACGCGCCACAATCCGGCGGCGCCAAGGCGCGGTCAGCGGGCTTTCCAGAACCCCGTGACCGCTATAAGCGTGAATGAAACTCGGGGCCGCGCCGGTGCGCCCGGCAATCCCAAGATGTTTGGCAACCGCGCCCGCCCGCATCCGGAACAGGATCACATCGCCGGGGGCCTCATGGCCGGGGGAGGCGGGCCGCAGATGCCGCGCCGCCTCATGCCAAAGACGCTCCTCGCCCTCGGGCTCGGACCAGTCGGGCGTATAGCTGGGCACGGCCGCCGGCTCAGGCCCCAGTATTTCGCGCCAGACGCCCCGCAACAGCCCCAGACAGTCGCACCCCGCCCCCCGGGCCGAGGCCTGATGCAGATAGGGCGTGCCGATCCACCGGCGCGCTTCGCACAGCGCCTGCCTGCCAATATCGCTCATCGTGACAGGCTTCCGCCGTCATTGACGCCCGCCTGCGCGGGATAGCTCATCAGCCAGTCCTCACCGGGAATATCGGGAAAACCTCGGAAATTGGCAAAATTGTTGAACTTCTTCCGGCAGCTCTCGTCGCGTTTGTCACAGCCCGCTTCGATGCGCAGCATATCGCCCGCCGCCACCGGCGCACGCAGCGCCTGCCACAGCTCGATCTCGCGGCCATCCGCGGTGATCCGGTCGTTCTTGACCAGCCCGGTCAGCCCCGCCGCCGCGCCGCTGAGCACCTCAAACCGGCCCCGCTCGAACCAGCGGTCTTCAAAGCCCGTGGCATCGGCAAAGAAAAACTTCCGCCCCTCCTCGTGCTGCTCGACCGGGCGCTCGGTAAAATATCCCGGCGTCGTCAGATCGAACCGGCAGCGCCCATCGCCCAGTATCGCCGGGCACGGCGCCTGATAAACCTCGCCCTGCGGCTGGTTCAGCGCCTCGGTCAAGCCGCGCAGCTCAACCGAAAATCCCCCACCCGCGCGCTGCAATTCGCCAAAGCTTCCGCGAAACTGCATGAACCTCTGGCTGACATCGGACCAGTTCACCAGCCATGCGCGCACCTCGGCCCCGTCAAAGCGTCCGGCCTGAATATCGGCCTCGGTCACGGCGGCATCCGACAAAGCGCCCAGCGCTTCGGTATTGTCGACCGACAATCCGGTGGTCTGCTGAAGCGCCCGCGCCGTCATTCCGGTATCGGCGCGAAAGGTGATCCCGTCAAAACTCAGATCCGCATCGTGATCGGTAAACCCATAGGCCTGCCCATCCTTGCGCACCACCGACCAGCAGCGGCAAACCCGGGTCGGACCGCTGGCAAGATGCGCCTGAAACTCAGCTGAAACCGGCATCAGACCCGCACCTCGACAATCGGGACCGAAGGCACATCGCCGGCCTGAAAACTGGCGACCGAGGTCTGGATACGCTCGGTATCGAACCGCACCGGCACATCGAACTCATAGCCTGCGGTGATCTCGGCCCCTTCGTCGGGCGGATGATCAAACGTGACGATCCCGTTGGCGGTATCGACGGTGTAATGAATACTCTCGACCAACGGGTCACCGGCAATGGCAACCTTGACCGTGCCTGCAACCGGCTTGGTGATCGGCCGCACATAATTCATGCCCCCCGACTGATAGGTCTTCAGGATCTGCCAGTCGGCGCTGATCCCGTCGCCCAGACCCATGCTCTGATCGGCGAAATCAGGCTCGGCCGAGGCGGCGCAGGATTTGTAGTCCGACCAGTCTTTCCAGCGAAACCCGTAAAGCTGCCCCTGCCGCGCTTCGAAAAACGCGATCAGCGTCTCGACATCGTCGAGCGAGCGCATGCTGACCCCCGCGTCATAGCGCCGGCGCGAATGGGCCCAGGGCGTGTTGCGCTCTTCAAACCCGTTGGTCAGGGTCACGATCTCGGTGCGCCGCTCGGGGCCGCCGACCGACCCAAAGCTCAGGCTCGTGGGAAAGCGTACTTCGTGAAAGTCCATCTTTCGCTCCTTCTCAGCGGTTGCGCTGGCCGCGGCCCAAAGCCCGGCTCATCTGGGCGGCGATCTGGCCCTGACTTCTGTGAAATCCCTGAACGTCGGGGGTGGTGACATTCATCACCACATTGATCGGCCGCCCGCCGCCGCTGGCCTGAACGCCCAGACGCCCGTCGGCCCCGCGCGTCAGCGGCATGATCGCCTCGGGGCCGGCCTCGCCCATCAGGCCCATGCCGCCGCGCATCGGAAAGCTGACCGGGCCGCTGACGATCCCGCCATGGGCAAAGGGCATCACCCTTCCCTGACTGAAACTGCCGCCCTTCTCGAACGGCAAAAGCCCCTGAACCGCACCGGCCACACTGCCCGAGATCAGATCACCGAAATGGCTCGCCACCGGGCGGATCGCGGCGGAATAGGCCGTGTTGACCATCGATCTGGCGATCGTCTGCAACGCATCGGACAGTTTCATGCCGTCAAAAACCACGCCATCGAACGCCCGCCGCAACCCGCGCGACATGCCCCTGGACAGGGTCTCGACCTCTTTGGTTGTCGTCCCGACCGAGTTGCGTAATTCCTGCATCCGGCGGGTAAATTCCGCCGCCACATCGCCCGCGCCATCCAGCGCGGCCTCGATCCCATCGATGCCGTTCAACTCGCTGTCTCTACTCATTTTGTTCCCCTTCAACCTTGTCAGGAAAGGCCTCTGCCAGCGCGCTCAGCCCGGCCCGGTCAAGCGGCGCGCGCCCCTCGTCGCGACCCAGCATCAGCGCCAGTTCCGCCGGGCTCAGCGCCCAGAACTCATCGGGTTTCAATCCCAGCCCGCGCATCCCGGCCCGCATCAGCACCGGCCAGTCGAACCCGCTCACTGCGGCCCCGTGCGGGGCATCTGGAACGCCAGCGCCAAAAGCTCGGCCGCCGCCCGCGCCGCCGCCAGCGGCCCGCCCCCGATATCGGCCGCCAGCAGATCGCCGCATCGCACATCCCAGCCGCCCCCGCGCAGCCCCGCCACAATCAGCGCCAGCACATCGCGGGTGCTGAAGGCCTCGCTCTCAAAGCGTTCGACCAGCTCGACCAGAGTGCCCGATTGCAGCTCTGCCTCCAGCTCGGCCAGCGCCCCCAGCGTCAGCTTCATCATGCGCCGCTGGCCGTCTACGGTCAGCGCCACCTCACCCCTCCAGGGATTGCTCATCACAGAACCGTAAAGCTCAGCGCCCCGGCCGAAGCCATCGACAGCTCGTAACTGGCCTCGCCGTTATGGCTTCCCGAATATTCGACCGAGGTGATCTGAAACGGCCCCTCGACGGTACCGAAACTGGGAATGATCACCTGAAAATTCGGCGTCTCGCCGTCAAAGAAAATCTGCCGGGCCCGCTCGTCGGTGGCTGCATCCTTGAAAACGCCCGAGCCTGAAATCGCAGCCGATTTCACCCCCGCACCGGCCAAAAGCTCGCGCCAGCCGCCCTGACTTTCCAGGCTGGTGACATCCACGCTTTCGGCGTTAAAGCTGATGCGCGTGGCGCGCAGCCCCGCGATGGTTTCAAATTGACCGACCCCCGTCAGGTCGAGCTTGATCAAAAGGTCTTTGCCGTTCTGGGCAACCATGTCCGATACTCCAAGTGTTAATGTCAGTTGTCTTGCACACGTGCATGAAATCTCAGGTCGATCCGGCGCTGCCCGCGCAGCCGCCTGGCCGAAGCGCGCTGAAACCGCATCGCCACCAGAAAGCCGCGCGCAAGCGGGAAACTGGCATCGTTCAGCGCGTCCGAAACCGCCGCCGCAACCTCTTTGGCGGCCTGAAAACCCGCCGCATCGGTGATGACGCTGACGGTGAAATAATGGTTTGCGCCACTGCCGGTTGCGTCCGATCTGTCACGCACCTCTTCCGGCCCAAGGCTGACGAATGTGCTGGGCAATGTGCCGGCGGGCGTCTCGTCGTAAATCGCCGTGCCCACCAGCGCCGCGATCGCCGCATCCGAACTCAGCCGCCCATAAACCGCCGACTGAAGCGCGGCCCCTACGCCGTAGCTCATGACGCGACCTCCTCATATGTGTAACAGGTCAGATAGCGACCCGCCGGATCCAGTTCGGCCACCGCTTTGATGTGGAAAATCCTGTCACCTTCGCGAAACCGCTGCTCGGGGCGCGGGCGCGAGGGCGCGCCAAAAGGCGCGGCGCGCAGGATGATGCGGTAATGCACGGCCGAGAATGTCGCGAAATCCTGTGGCCGCTCGCGCCCCATTCCGGCGCGGATCTCGGCCCAATGGTCGCCCAGCGCCACCCATGCCTCGCTAAAACCGCCAGCGCCATCCGACAGGCGCTGCGCCGCCTCCAGCGTCAGTTTTCTGTTCAGCCTGACGGGTTTCACGACGCGCTCCCACCCAAAAGCCGCAGCCCGCGATACCGCTCAATCAGCGACATCACCCCCATCGGCATGCTTTCGCGGGGAAAATCGCTCTCAAGCCGGTGCTCATAGTAAAGCGCCGCCAGCATCAGCATGGCCTGCTGCAGATCCCCCGGCAGCGCGCCCCATACCGCGCCAAAGCCCGCCTCAAAGGTGATCTCGGCCGCCCCCCCGCGCGGGATAGCCGGCAACAGGGCGCCCGTTGCCTCCATCGCAGGGCGCTGCATGTCCTGAACCAGACGGTAAAGCCCGGCACTGACAACCGCCCCCACGCCCTGCACATCGCTCACCGTCACCGCGGTGATCGTGGCAACCGGCGCCACCGGCAACACCTGACGCGACGCATCGCGCCATGCCGTCAGCGTCCATGCGAACTGACGCGACAACAGCGCCTTGCCGGTCCGCGCCTCGATCGCCGCCATTGCCGCGCGCAAATATGTCTCAAGCACCGCGTTCTGAATGTCGCCATCGGCAAACCCCGTACCCAGACGCAAGTGATCCTTGAATTCCGCAACCGGAAGCGCCGTCCCCGGCACCGAGGTTTGCTCGATCAACATCATGGAAATTCTCCGAAAATATCGGTTCCCCCGCCCTGAAGGGCACCCAAAGGGCCCCAGCGCAAAGATCAAAGTGGACGCCTGCCGCTGCATTGCTCGGACGGAGGGGAGCAGCTAGACAATACAGCATGACGGCAGACGTCCACCGACAGCCCGAGCCGCGAAAAGGGCCCGGACCGTATTCGCAAACCGCCTTAGCTGATTGCGAATTTCAAAAGTTTGATCGCCTTGAAGTCGCTGACATCACCGCCCACGCGCTTGGTCGCATAAAACAGAACATGCGGCTTGGCCGAGAAGGGATCGCGCAGAGCGCGGATGTCGGGTCGCTCGGCAATCGTATAGCCCGAAGCGAAATCGCCAAAGGCGATCGAGGACGAACCGATGGCGATATCGGGCATATCCTCACAGACCAGAACCGGATAGCCCATCAGACGCGAAGGCTCACCCGCGGCCAGACCATCGGACCACAGGAAACGGCCATCGGCGTCCTTCAGCTTGCGCACAACGCCGGCGGTCTTGGAGTTCATCACAAAGCTGCCGTTGGCGCGGTAACGCGCGCCCAAAGCATAGACCAGATCGACAATCGCATCGGCGGGATTGGTGGCGTCAAAACCGCCATCGGCCCCGGTTGCCACATAGCCCAGCTCGCCCCACAGCTCGGTGCCATCGGCCGAGGCGGGATAGGTCAGGAACCCCTTGGGCTTGTCCAGACCGTCACCATTGACAAATGCCGCGCCCTCGGCCCGGTTGAACTTGTCCACGATCCGCGACGCCAGCCAGCCTTCGATGTCAAAGGCGCTGTCATCCAGCAGCCGCTGCGAAGCTTTGGGAAGCGCGCTCAGCTCGTGCAGCGGGATGGTGATGCGGTCGATCTGCGGCGTGCCGGTCTCGGTGACCGGGTCGCTTTCGGTGGCCCAGCCGGCACCGATATCGGTATGATCGATCAGCACATCAAAGGATGTCGCCTCGACCGTGACAACACTTGCCAGCGCCCGCAGCGAGGCGGTCGAGGCAAGGGTACTCTTGATGGTTTCCGCGGTCTGCGGATCCAGAAGATAGCCACCATCGCCGGCCACCGCCGAAGACAGCGCCTTACCCTCAAGCTCAAGGCCACGCAGCCCGTCGTCATCGCCACTGCGAAGATAGGCATTGAACGCCTTCTGGTGCGGCGCATCGGTTTCGGCAGCGGTTGCAAGCGCGGGGCGTGCAGCGGTCATCGTCTTGCGATCAAGCATGGTCAGTCGCTCTTCCTGTTGTTGAAGTTTTGTCGAAATGTCAGTTTGAAACGAGTTGAAATCGCCCATGAAATCGGCGAGCGCCGTCTTCACTTCCTGGGCCGGCGTGAGATCCCTGGACACATCCGTCCCGGACCGAGCCTTGGTCTCGGTTTTTCCCATAAAACAATCCTGCTTTCTGAGGTTGGAAATGGCTGACTCAGGTCTGGGTCAGCATCCGGCGCGCGTTCCGAAGAACCGCCGCCACGTCACGCAAGTCCGCACCATCCGGGGTTTCCCCCTTGACGCCGACCCGCGCGTTCTGCAGCATCGGAAAGGTGACAAGCGACACCTCCCAAAGCTCCAGCTCGGCCAAAAGCCTGCGGCCCTTGGCATCTCTGGTCGCCTGCACGGTGCGATAACCGATCGACAGCCCGTCAATGGCCCCCGCCCCGATCAACGCAGCCGCCTCGCGACCCTTTTCTACATCCGTCAAAAGCCGCCCCTTGACGTAAAGCCCGCGACTGTCCTCGCGCACCTCGTCCCAGACGCCGATCGGCTGGGCCGGATCGTGCTGCCACAGCATCCTGACCCTGCGCCCCGTGGCCTGCATCGCCTTCAGAGACCGGCCATAAGCGCCCTCGGCCACGACATCGCCGCCCTGATCGCATTGCCCGAAATACGAGGCATAGCCAGAAATGACCGTGCCATCAGTCACCGTCAGCTCTTCACCCAACCGACAGAACTTGCGCTCCAGCCCGTGATCCAAATCCTTCATTCCTGCGTCCTTTCGAAAGTTCATTCTGCCAGCGGCGGCAGTCCCAGAAGGGCCCGCTTTTCCGCCTCGCTCAGGAAATCGGCGCCGCTGACGCGCTGCCACTGCTGGTCACGCTCACCCGACAGGGCCGGCACCTGATCCAGATCCGGCTTCAGCACGATATCCTCACCGCTGAACTGCATCAGCCACTCGCTGATCTGTGCCGCCACCCGCGTGGCCAGTGGCAGAACCGTCAGGCGATAGAACGCCCGGTGCGCCTCCTGATAGTTCGCGTAAGTCGCGTCACCGGGTATGCCCAGCAACATCGGCGGCACCCCAAAGGCCAGCGCGATCTCGCGCGCGGCGGTCTCCTTGGTTTTCTGAAACTCCATGTCCGAGGGCGAAAATCCCATCGGTTTCCAGTCCAGCCCGCCTTCCAGCAGCATCGGCCGCCCGGCATTGCGCGCGCCCTGATGATGGCTCTCCATCTCATTGACCAAACGGTCATACTGATCAGGGCTCAGCGCCGCCTGCCCGTCACCGCCGCGATAGACGATCGCCCCCGAAGGCCGCGCGGCATTGTCCAAAAGCGCCTTGGACCAGCGCGAGGCACTGTTGTGCACATCCACGGCCGAGGCCGCCGCCTGCATCGGCGAAAACCCATAATGGTCATCCTGCGGATGAAAGCTCTTGATATGGCAGATGGGCGAAATACCCTCGCCCAGATGAAACCGGTGCTTGCGCCCGCCGACGGTATAATCATAGGCCACCGGCCAGCCATCCGGCCCGGGGATCAAAGCCATCCGGTCCGAGCGCAGAACATGCAGCTCAGCCGGCAATCCCGCCTCGCCGCCGACCGCCTCAAGATACCCATCCCCCGACAGCAAAAGCTGCCCGAAAAGCGCCTCCAGCAATCCCGCCCGCCCCTGCGTGGGGTTGGGCCGTCGAAGCAGGGCCAGAACCGGATGCACCTCATAGCGGCGCTCGGCGTCCTGCAGGACCATCGGCATGGCCGAGGCTGCCTCGGCGATCATCTTGACCGCCCGAAATCCCACCGGGTTCCCCTGAAACCCCGCCCGCGTCAAAGAGCCCGTGTCGCGCGGCGTCCAGGCCACCCTGCCGCCGCTCTGATAGGCAATCACCGGCGCTGCGGCCGATGCCTTAAGCTCCGGCGCCGCTTGCTTGCGGGCCCCAAAGAAATTGAATGCCATTTTAGGTATCGCTCCTTGTTCAACCCTGTCGCTCAGGGCCCGCGCCACAAAGGGCCGGGCAAAAATAAACCCCGGCCACCTCGGTGACCGGGGTCGAAAAGGGAACCTGCACCGGCCTTGCGGCCCCGGCGCGTTCACCTTCCCTTGTCTGCAGGCCAAAGGGCCCATTGGCCCGGCCGCTCAATCTCTGGTCTTGTCTCCTACAGACGCAGCCGGCTCACAGCGCCCGCATCTGCGGGCGCCGCCAATGCGCGGCGGGCTCGATCAACAGATCGCTCAGCGCCCAGACCAGCGCGTCAACACGGTCAGGGCTGCCCTTGCCCTCAAACCCGCGCGCGGTCATGCGGCACATCTGATCCTCCAGTTCCCCCAAACCGCGCAGATGCGTCACGCGGCCCTGTTCATAAAGCGCCGCCGCAGGCTCGGCCCGGGCCACTTTGCCGCGCGATGCATGTACCGCCCGAAACGGGATCAGCGGGTCGATCTGACGCAAAACCGCCTCGACCAGATCACCGCCCTGATTGACCTCGGCCACCAGACGGTCGGCGCCATGACGCTCCATCGCGGCAATCGCCGCCTGCGCCCATTTCAGCGGTGACGAGGCCGCGACACTGGCATCCTCCAGAACCACCGCCCGCCATTCCTGCGGCGGCCCGTCAGTAACCGCCCCCACAACCACAATTCCGCATTCGTCCGATCCTGCATGTCCCGTCACCGGCGGGTCGATCGCCACTACAACGCGCGAAAGCGCCCCGGCCTCGTCGCGCCGCGCCGCCTCAAGCCCGGCCGATGTCCAAAGCGCGCCCTCGGCATCTTCCAGCAGAACCCCGTCCAGCTCCTGACGGCCAAGGCGCGTGCCGGCATAACGCGCCCGCACCTCCTCAAGAAAGGAACTCGCCAGATTGGCGCGGTTCGCCTCGGTCGGGGCCGAGGTGATGACCGTCGAAGGCGCCTCCATCAGCGATTTCAGAACCCCGACGTTCTTTGGTGTCGTCGTCACGCATTGGCGCGGGTCATCGCCCAGCCGCAAAGCGAACTGCAACATATCCCATGCCGCTTCGCCCTTTTTCCATTTGGCCAGCTCGTCCACCCATGCCGCGTCAAACTGCGGGCCCCGCAAACTGTCGGGGTCGTGGGCCGAAAACAGCTGCGCTGTGGCGCCATTTGGCCACACCAGCCGCTTGCGCGTCGCCTCCCAGTCCGGGCGGCGGTCAGGGGGCGAGCAGGCCAGAATGCCGCTGTCGCCAAACACCATGACCTCGCGCGCCTGTTCGATCGTCTCGCCCACCAGCGCGACACGGCGCGCGCGCCCCTCGTCCTTGGGCATCGGCCCCTCGACCTGCGCGCGCACCCATTCGGCCCCGGCGCGGGTCTTGCCCGCACCGCGCCCGCCCAGAATGACCCAGCTGCGCCAGTCGCCCCCGGGCGCCACCTGATGCGGCAGCGCCCAGAAATCGAACAGCCATGGCAGCGCCAAAAGCGCCCCCTCACTCAGCTGATCCAGAAACGCCTCCTGCTCCTTGGGCGTCAATGATGCGATCAAGGCGGCCCCTGATCTCAGATCTGGCCTTGTCGAAATCGATGGCAAAGTCATGGACGACTCCGGTTTCTTTTCGGCGAATTGCATTCAGTCTGGCCTCGGCATCATTTAAGTTGTTCATCGCCTTGGTCACTTCACGGCTTAAAACCGCCACCTCCTTGGTGACCTCGGCATCGCCCTCAAGGGCGCGTGTCTTGAGGCTTTTCAACGCCTCGAAAAGCTCTGCATAAACTTGATGAATACGGCAGAGCATCGCCTCTGCCTGTCCCACATCCTCAAAGGGCTTGATCAAAGTCATTCGGTATAATCTGCCTCTCATGCTGTCCGCACGAGCGAAACGGAAAAGCGGCCGGGGATCACTCCCAGGCCGCTTGCCCACTTCTTCTAGCTTGCCCAGAGGTATATCCGCGAGCGTTCGCAAAGTCAAGCGTTTCGGCCGCCCCCGCATCGAACGCCAGCGCAAGAAATTGTTTACTTTCTTATACTTCCGGGGCCGCGGCCTTATATGCTTGAACCTGGCGCACCCCTGACCTTAGATCTGCACATGTCCCAAACACCCGGCGCCGACACATATTTCAATTCCGCCAGCCACGGCTTGCCCCCACCCGGGGTCTATCATCGTATTGCACGCCACATGTCCGATCAGGCCCGGATTGGCGCTCAGGCCGCCAACGCACAGGTCGTGCGCGAATTGTCATTGCTGCGCGACAATTGCGCCAGACTTCTGGCAACCACCCCAGACAGGATTGGGTTTACCTCGACCACAACAGCCGCCTTTCATGCACTGACCTCGCGCCTTGATCTGGCGGGCAAACGCGTTTTGGTGACCGAACATGACTGGGGCGACTATTACAGATTTCTGTCGGCAAGGTCGGACGTAACGGTTCAGACCCTGCCGCCGCTTGACCTCGGCGCGCCCGATCTGTCGCAATGGGCCGATTTGATCGACGAAAGCGTCGCGGCGATTTTCGTGCCGATGCAGACCTGTGCGGCGGGTCTTCGATACCCGGTCGAAGCCATAGGTGCGCTGCCACGTCCCGACAGCACCATGTTTATCGTCGACGCGGCACAGGCTCTGGGCCAGATCGGCGTTGATGTGGGGCAGATTAACTGTGACGGCCTGATCTCGACCTGCCGCAAATGGCTGCGCGGGCCACGCCAGACGGCGCTTTTCTGGATCGGTGAAAACTGGCGGACAGGCGGACAGGCGGGCGACGCCTCGGCGCTCCAGCCGGCCGATCAGGAACCGGCATTGCTTTTGGGGCTGGGCGTCAGCGTTGCAAACTGGCTTGATCAGGGTCCTGAGGTGATCCAGACCGCGTTGACGCAAAAATCTGACCGGCTCAGGCATCTGGCCACTCAGGCGGGGTTCTCGATTTTCGGCGGAGATCCGGCACATTCGGCAACTGTTTCAATTGAGCTTCCCCGCGCCGCCCTGCCTTCGGTCATGTCCGACCTGCAATCTGCGGGCTATCAGGTAAAATCACCTGATATTGCGCGGTTTGAGCCGCTTTTTGGCACCGCCGCGCCGCCTGCGATCATACGCCTGTCGCCCCATGTCTATACCAGCGACACCGCTTTGGACGGCGTGATATGCACGGCAAAATCCGCGTTGCAGAAAACGCTCTGATCTTGACCTAAGGCTTCTGATCGGCGCCCAGCTTGCGCCATTTGGCGACATTGGCGTTATGCTCGGCCAGCGTCGCGGCAAAGGCATGACCGCCCGAGCCATCGGCCACAAAGAACAGATAGTTGGTATCGGCCGGGTTCAGCGCCGCCTCGATCGAGGCGCGGCCGGGGTTGGCGATCGGTGTCTTCGGCAGGCCGGTGATCACATAGGTGTTCCAAGGCGTCTCGCGGCGCAGCTCGCTCTGGCGCAGCCCGCGCCCCAAAACCCCCTTGCCGCCGGTCACCCCGTAAATCACCGTCGGGTCGGTCTGAAGCTTCATACCTTTGTTCAACCGGTTCTCGAAGACCGAGGCGACGATCTTGCGTTCCTGAGGAATGCCGGTCTCCTTTTCGATGATCGAGGCCATGATCAGCGCCTCCTCAGGCGTCTTCAGCGGCACGGCAGGGTTTCGTTTCGCCCATGCATCGGCCAGAATCTTGGCCTGCGCCTGTTCCATCCGCGCCAGAAGATCGGCCCGGCTGTCGCCCGCGCGCACCTCGTAACTGTCGGGGGCAAGCGTTCCCTCATCGGGGATCTTTGTCACCTTGCCGTCCATGAAATCGACGGCGTTCAGCTCCTGCACCACCTGCCAGCTGGTCACGCCCTCGGCCAGAATGACGCGATAGCGGGCGTCGGCCTGCGCCCGGGCGCGCTTGTATGCCTCGGGGATCGCCATGTCGGTGCCCGGCGCAAAGGCCGCCACTTCGACAAAACGGTTGGTGGCCGGGTCCAGCTCACGCACCTCAAGGGCCGAACTGGCAACGCCGATCCGATAGTTCACCTCGATGCCACAGGTCGACTGGCCGCCGCGGGTGATGATCTCGACGATCATCTCCATCGAGGCGCGCTCGGGCACCAGAAAGCTACCGGCCTTCAGCGCGCCGGACTTGCCCGAGTAATCGGCCCCGGTGCGAAAGATGCTTTCACTGCTGATCGCGCCCTGCCCCTTCAGATCGGCCGAAACGCTGCGCATCGTCGCGCCCCGGTCGACCTTGAAGCAAATCGCCTGGGCCAGGGGGCCGGGGCCGCGATATTGCCGCTGCCCCCAGCTGACAATGGCGCCCAGAACCAGAATCAGAACAATCAGAATCGTCAGCCCGTTAGAAGCAACGCTGCGCCACATTGATCAGTTAACCTTTCCAATGACCAAAGAGGCATTGGTGCCCCCAAAGCCGAACGAATTGGAAAGCGCCACATCGATCTTGCGCTCCCGCTTCTGGTTGGGGGCCAGATCAATCGGCGTCTCGACCGCCGGATTGTCCAGATTGATGGTGGGCGGCGCGACCTGATCGCGGATCGCAAGGATCGAAAAGATCGCCTCGACCGCGCCGGCAGCGCCCAGAAGATGCCCGATCGAGGATTTGGTCGAGGACATGGTCGCCTTGCCCGCCGCATCGCCCAGCACACGCTCCACCGCGCCCAGCTCGATCGTGTCGGCCATGGTCGACGTACCATGGGCATTGATGTAATCCACCGCCGAAGGCTCAAGCCCCGCGCGTTTCAGCGCCGCGCGCATCGACCGCTCACCGCCTTCGCCATCCTCGGAAGGCGCGGTGATATGATAGGCATCGCCAGACAGCCCGTATCCCAGAATTTCGGCATAGATCTTGGCGCCGCGCGCCTTGGCGTGTTCATATTCCTCCAGAACGACCACACCGGCACCTTCCCCCATTACAAACCCGTCGCGGTCGGCGTCATAGGGGCGGCTGGCCTTGCTGGGATCATCGGCGCGTTTGGTCGACAGCGCCTTGCAGGCGTTAAAACCGGCGATGCCGATTTCGCTGATCGAACTTTCGGTACCCCCGGCGACCATCACATCGGCATCCTCCAGCGCGATCAGACGCGCCGCATCGCCGATGGCATGGGCGCCCGTCGAACAGGCCGTCACCACCGCATGATTGGGCCCCTTAAAGCCAAAGCGGATCGACACCTGACCGGACACCAGATTGATCAGCGCCCCGGGGATAAAGAAGGGAGAGACGCGCCGCGGCCCGCGCTCTTTCAGCAAGATCGCGGTTTCGGCGATCGAGTTCAGACCACCAATGCCCGAGCCGATCATCACGCCGGTACGCTCGCGGCTTTCGTCATCCTGCGGAAGCCAGCCGGAATCGCGCACCGCCTGCTCGGCCGCCGCCATCCCGTAAAGGATAAAGTCATCCACCTTGCGCTGTTCTTTCGGCGCCATCCAGTCGTCAGGATTAAATGTCCCGTCGCTGCCATCACCCAAAGGGATCTCGCAGGCGTAATTCGTGGCCAGATGGCTGGCATCGAATTTCTTGATCGTCGCCGCCGCCGATTGCCCGGCCAACAGGCGCGACCAGGTTTCCTCGACCCCCGATGCAAGAGGGCTGACCATCCCCAGCCCGGTTACAACAACTCGACGCATTGCCTGTCCCCTATCTTCCTGAACTCGACTTCGTTCGCCCCTGATACCCCGCCTTCAAAGGCAGGGGCAAGAGGCGGCTAGGGCTGCGGGCGGGAAAGCGCGCCCGCCGCAACGAAAAACGGCGCCCCTGGGGACGCCGCTGATCTATACGTGCGAAATTCGCGTCGTTCAGGAGGCTTCGGTAATGAATTTCACCGCATCGCCAAACGTCTGGATCGTTTCGGCAGCATCGTCGGGAATCTCGATCCCGAACTCTTCTTCGAACGCCATGACCAGTTCAACGGTGTCCAGGCTGTCTGCGCCCAGATCATCGATGAAGGATGCGTTTTCCGTTACCTTGTCTTCTTCAACACCCAGGTGCTCGACAACGATCTTTTTTACGCGGTCTGCGATGTCGCTCATACTTTTTTCCTCATAATCCGCGGGAGGGGTCCCGCCATTCCCAGTTTGGCCATCGGCCGGCTCAGGCTGCAACAATCGCAACCCACGAGCACGGCGGTCAGTCCCATCCGGCTCAATTCTGCGCCGCCTATAGCACAGTCCATTCAGAAGGCAAACGCTTTCGAATAGGCCCGGCGGCTGGCTCAGATCATCGCCATACCGCCGTTCACATGCAAGGTCGAACCGGTGACATAGGCCGCTTCATTGCTGGCAAGATAAAGAACCGCCGCGGCGATCTCTTCCGCCTCGCCCATCCGGCCGGCAGGCACCTGCGACAGGATATTGGCCTTCTGATCATCGGTCAGTTTGCCGGTCATCGCCGTGGTGATGAACCCCGGCGCAACCGCGTTCACCGTAATCCCGCGGCTGGCAACCTCGCTGGCCAGCGATTTGGACATGCCCACCATCCCCGCCTTGGAGGCGGCGTAATTGGCCTGACCGGGGTTGCCGGTCGCGCCCACCACGGAGGAGATATTCACGATCCGCCCCCAGCGCGCCTTCATCATGCCGCGCAGAACGCCCCGGCAGAGCCGCATGGTCGAGGTGAGGTTCACCTCAAGCACGCTGGCCCAATCATCGTCGGACATGCGCATGAACAACCCGTCACGGGTGATGCCGGCATTATTGACCAGAATATCGACCGCGCCCATCGCCGCCACCGCCGCCTTTGGCAGGGCCTCGACCTCTTCGGCGATGCTCAGGTTGCAGGGCAGCACATGCGCCCGGCTTCCCAGCTCTGCCGCCAGCGCCTCAAGCGGCTCAACCCGCGTGCCGGACAGGCCCACGGTCGCGCCCTGGGCATGCAGCACCTTGGCGATCTGCCCGCCAATTCCCCCCGAGGCGCCCGTCACAAGCGCCGATTTTCCCGTCAGGTCAAACATCAGACCCCCTCTCGATTTACCCGCCACTTCCGCGAAAGCGCCCGCCAGGTGGCATTTGCCGGCCGCCCGCGCGCTTTTGCACATATTCAGGCCAGACTGGCAACCGCCGCCTTGACATCCTCGGGCGTGCCGATGGCGCGGGTGGCGATCGATTTGTCGATCCGCCGGATCATCCCCGACAGCGCCTTGCCGGCCCCGATCTCCCAGATTTCATCGACGCCCTGACTGGCCAGAAACAGAACCGTCTCGCGCCAGCGCACCGATCCGGTGACCTGATCGACCAGCAGACTGCGGATCGTCGCCGTCTCGACCACATCGCGGGCCAGAACATTGGCCACCAGCGGCACGGCGGGGCGCTGCATGTCAACCTCGTTCAGCGCCTGCGCCATCACCCGCGCGGCGGGTTCCATCAGCGCGCAATGGAACGGCGCCGAAACCGGCAGAAGGATCGCACGTTTGGCGCCTTTTTCTTTGGCGATCTCGACCGCGCGTTCAACCGCCTCGCGATGGCCCGAGACCACAACCTGCCCGGGATCATTGTCATTGGCCGCCTGACAGACCTGCCCCTGCGCCGCTTCTTCGGCAATCGCCTGCGCGGTCTCGAAATCCAGCCCCAGAAGCGCGGCCATGCCGCCCTGCCCGACCGGAATAGCCTCCTGCATGGCGCGCCCGCGGATCCGCAAAAGCCGCGCGGTATCGGCCACGCTCAGCGCGCCAGCCGCCGCAAGGGCCGAATATTCACCCAGCGAATGACCCGCCACATAGCTGGCCGCCGAGATTGTGACGCCCTCGGCCTCAAGAGCGCGCATCGCGGCAAGCGAGGTCGCCATCAGTGCCGGCTGGGCGTTTTCGGTCAGGGTCAGAGCGTCCTGATCGCCCTCCCAGATCAGCGTCGACAGCTTTTCGCCCAACGCCTCGTCAACCTCATCGAACACCGCCTGCGCGGCCGGATAGGCCTCGGCCAGCGCGCGGCCCATCCCTATGGTCTGCGCCCCCTGGCCCGGAAAAACGAATGCACGGCCCATGCTGGCCCTCCCTTGATCGTCTTTTTCTTTGCACCCCGATAGCGCGCCGGCGCGGCCACCGCAATCATCGGCGCCAATTTTTCAACGCAGCGCAAATAAAACCGGCCCCGCAATCGGGCCGCGCGCGAATACGGCAAAAAGGGAAATACCCGCCGCCCGTGGCCGGAAAATCAGTGCCGGCGGGGCAGCGGGTTCGGGGGGGGTCAGTGCAACCGGCGCCGCGGGCCGTCAAGCTGCTGCCGGGTTTCGCGGGCAAAAGCATGCGACAGGGCCAGACCCGCCATTTCCTTTTCGTTCCGGTCAAGAGAGCGAAACGCATCGCCATCGATATCGATCGCGCCAAGCTCGTCAAAACCGATGACATGGGTCAGTTTGCCAATCCCGCTGGCGCCGCGCTGAAGAAAGCGCAGTTCCTTGCGGGACATATCGACCTGAACCTCGGGCCGCCCGGCCTCCTGCCCCAGATGCAACAGCATGATACCCAGCATCAGCGCGGTCAGCGAGCTTGCAAGCTTGAAAAGAATGATCTCGGCAACGATGGCCGACACCGGCACCAGCCAGAAACCCATCGCGGCAAAAATCAGCGAAACACCAAAAAACATCGACATCCAGCGGATCGTCGGACCGAAATAATCGGGCTTTTCATGACCGGCCAGAATATAGCCCCAGAAAGTCGTCTCGATCACCGGCGGCGGGGTCAGATCGGCGCGGGAGGGTCCGCTATGAAAATCTTCGCAAATACTCATAATACACCTATCACTCAGCAACGTCGTTAAGGAAATCTTAACCGCGAAAACGGCGAGAATCGGGCACTCTTGCAACCATTTGCGGGCAGCCCTATAAGGCGGGCTCCTTCCGCAAGGATTTTCAACAGCGCGACCTCTCGTGAGTGGGCGCGGAAGGCAGGCCCCCTCTTTGAAGTGCGCTCGTACAGAACAGGAGAGCACATGCCGCTTTACGAGCATGTCTTTATCTCGCGTCAGGACCTTTCCGGCGCGCAGGCCGAAGGGCTCATCGAGCATTTCGGCACCATCCTTTCCGACAATGGCGGCAAGCTGGTCGAACAGGAATACTGGGGCGTCAAGACGATGGCCTATAAGATCAACAAGAACCGCAAGGGCCACTATGCCTTCCTGCGCACCGACGCCCCGGCGCCGGCCGTTCAGGAAATGGAGCGCCTGATGCGCCTGCATGAAGATGTCATGCGCGTTCTGACGATCAAGGTCGATGAGCACGCCGAAGGTCCTTCGGTCCAGATGCAGAAACGCGACGAGCGCTCCGAGCGCCGTGAACGCCGCTAGGAAAAGGACTTAAGCACATGGCAAACAAATCGTTTTTCCGCCGCCGCAAGGTCTGCCCCTTCTCGGGCGACAATGCCCCGAAGATCGACTACAAGGACACCCGTCTTTTGCAGCGCTATATCTCGGAACGTGGCAAGATCGTCCCCAGCCGCATCACCGCCGTATCGGCCAAGAAGCAACGGGAACTGGCCCGCGCGATCAAACGCGCCCGCTTCCTTGCGCTTCTGCCCTACGCCATCAACTAAGGAGAACGACCCATGGAAGTTATCCTTCTGGAACGCGTTGCCAAGCTGGGACAGATGGGCGATGTCGTCTCTGTCAAAACCGGCTATGCGCGCAATTATCTCTTGCCTCAGGGCAAGGCGCTCTGGGCCTCCAAGGCGAATATCGCACGCTTCGAGACCGAAAAGGCGCAGCTTGAGGCACGCAACCTCGAGACCAAGAAAGAGGCCGAAGCACTGGCCGAGAAACTCGACGGTCAGCAGTTCATCGTGATTCGTTCGGCTTCCGACGCCGGGGCGCTTTACGGCTCGGTTTCGACCCGCGACGCCGCCGACACCGCCACCGAGGCAGGCTTTTCAGTTGATCGCAAACAGGTGGCTCTGGCCGCCCCGATCAAAGAGCTTGGCCTGCATAAGGTGATCGTCACCCTGCACCCCGAGGTGACCGCCGAGGTTGTGCTGAACGTGGCCCGTTCCAACGACGAAGCTGAACTTCAGGCCGCTGGTAAATCCATTCAGGAACTGGCAGCCGAGGAAGAGGCAGAGGCAGAGTTCGAAATCTCCGAGCTTTTTGACGATATCGGCGCTGCTCAGCTTGACGATATCGACGGGGATGAGGCCGCAGCGGCCGAAACCGCCGACGAAGAAGAAGACAAGGGCGAAGAAACCAACTAATCCCGGTTTCAGTCCGACCCATCAGGCCCGCCCAACCGGCGGGCCTTTTGTTTTGCCGGCTCTCGTTTACCATGATGTCAGAATTTTGCGCCCCCGCCGCCCCGCGGCAGGCTTGACCAGCCCTTCGTTTTATTAAATTTTTCAATGCCTTCTATCCGCCCTGTCGCCAATGGGGCGCCAGCGCCGTCTTAACCATTCGTTCATCCTTACCGAGACGTTAACGCCGCCGCGCGCTAGGCCGGGCCATGGGGGCAGGCAAAAGGCGCATTGACATGGTCACAGGAATATTTCCGGCAATCACCATCGCCCTCGGGCTGATCCTTGCGGTCCCCGCCCCCGCGCGGGCGGGCAGCTATCTGGCGCTGTCGCTGGGCAGCAGCATCGAACATCAGGCCTTCGATGTCTGGAACGGGCCGGGCGCCACCGGCAGGCGCCTTCTGAGCGCTGACAGCGCCTCCTCCGATCAGGCGCTGACCATCGGCTTTCGCGATGCCGTCACGCTGGGCGGGCAAAACTTCGACGCCGAGATCGAGATATTCGAGCGCCGTGTGGTCCATATGACGGCCCGCGGCTCCGCCGGGGCGCACCCCACTTCGATCCGGACTACCAGCATGCTCTTTGCGCTCTGGGCCCCGCTTGGCCCCGCCGGTCTCTGGTCGGCTCAGCTTGGCGCCGGCGCCGGCGCCCGCTACAGCCACTATCGCATGACCGGCCCGGGCATCGATATCCGCGCGACCGACCGCGCGCCCTATGCGATGATCGGCCTGCGCGCCTGGCACCCGCTTTCAGCCCGCAGCAGGCTGACCGCCGGCATCCGCGCCCATACCCGCCCGCCGGTGCGCCCCAAGGCGCCGGGGATCTTCGTCTCGCCGCTTGAACATGAAAGCAGCGGCTTTACCCTGCGGCTGGGGCTTCAGTTCGATCTCGGCCACGGCTAGGCCCGCCGCGCCGCGCCTCTGCGCCGCCGCATGACACAAAGATACACCATCCTGTGACGCGGCCCTGCCCCTCTTGCACCGGCCGCGCGCAGATACCAATCTCATCCTGTAGAACCGGCAGGAGGCGCAAGTGACCACCGAACGCATTACATTTCCCGGCCATAGCGGCGATGCCCTGGCCGCCCGCCTCGATCTGCCCGACGGGCCGCATCTGGCCACGGCGCTCTTTGCCCATTGCTTCACCTGCTCCAAGGACATCCCCGCCGCGCGCCGTATCGCCGGGCGCCTTGCCTCGATGGGCATCGCGGTGCTGCGCTTTGATTTCACCGGGCTCGGCCATTCGGGGGGCGAGTTCGAAAACACCAGCTTCACCTCCAATATCGACGATCTTGTCGCGGCCTGCGACTATCTGAAATCGCGCAAAATGCCGCCCAGCCTGCTGATCGGCCATTCGCTGGGCGGGGCGGCGGTTCTGCGGGCGCGGGCGAAAATCGACAGCATCCGCGCCGTGGCGACAATTGGCGCCCCCTTCGATCCGGCCCATGTGACACATAATTTCCAAGATGCCCTGCCCGAGATCCGCGAAAAAGGCGTGGCCGAAGTTTCGCTCGGCGGGCGGCCCTTCCGCATCGGCAAAGCCTTTATCGAAGACATCTCGGCCGAGGCAATGGGCCCGGCCATCGCCGGGCTCAGGGCGGCGCTTCTGATCCTGCACGCCCCGCGCGACAAGATCGTGGGCATCGAAAACGCAACCCGGATCTTTCAGGCCGCCAAACATCCCAAAAGCTTTGTCACCCTCGATGACGCCGACCACCTGATCACCCGCCCCGCCGACGCCGAATATGCCGCCGATGTCATCGCCAGCTGGGCCAGCCGCTATCTTGAGCTTAAACCGCCCGCCCCGCCGCCCGGCGCGCCTGAGGGCATCGTGCGCGTGGCCGAGGCAGACGCGGGCGGGTTTTTGCAGGATGTCAACTCAGGCCCCAAACACCATGTGCTGGCCGATGAGCCGCTGGCCTATGGCGGCACCAACCGGGGCATGTCGCCCTATGGGTTTCTCGCCGCCGGCCTCGGTGCCTGCACCTCGATGACGATCCGCATGTATGCCCGGCGCAAATCCTGGCCGCTTGCCCATGTCTGGGTCGATGTCTGCCATGACAAGGTGCACGCCCAGGACGCCGAAAACAACTCGACCGAAAAGATCGACACCTTCCGGCGGATCATCCACCTTGAGGGCGATCTTGATGCCGCCCAGCGCCAGCGCCTGCGCGAGATTGCCGATAAATGCCCGGTCCACCGCACCCTGACCGGAACCGCGCAGGTGCTGACCGAACTGGCCGATCCCTGACAGCTTCCATTTGGTAAAAATATCCGCCCCGCAGGGCCCGCCGCCCACCGGGCCGCAAAACCCGGGCAAAGGCGCGGCGGCCCAACGACCCGATGCCGCCGGGTCAGAGTTTCGAAGCCGCGTTCGCTCCCGAGACGATCAGCGATGGCGTAAGCTGCTGCACGACGCGGTTCCATTTGGTCACCGGCTGCTCGGCCACAAAGATCACGTCATTGGGGCGCAGCTCAAGCCGCGTGGCCAAAAGGAAATTCGCCGCATTTCGCGCATCAAGATGAAGCGCGGTAACCACCCCGTCGCGCCCGCGCGCGCCGCGCAGGATATAAATCTGCGCCGGATTTGCCGTGCCCAGCGCCAGACCGCCATCATTGAATATCGCATCGGCCAGAACCGCCTTCTGCCCGAAGGGCATGGCAAAACGGCGCTGGTTATTCAATTCCCCGACCAGATAGACATAGTCGCGCTTGACCGCGCCATATTCCAGCTGCGAGGCGAAATTTGTGCGCGCTTCGTCCAGCGCGGCCCGGCGCCGCGCGATCGCGCCCTCCAGCTCCTTGATCGCCGCAGCGCGGCTGCTCTCGCGCAGGCCCAACAGGGTTATCTGCTGCTCGAAATAGCCTTTGGCCTGGCTCAGGTCATAGGTGCTGTCGACAAAGATGATGTCGCCATCCTTCAGCCGCGTCTTCTCATAGCGTCCGGATTTGAGATCCTTCAGCGCGATCTGATAAAGCTTGCCATCGCGAAACAGCCGCAGCACCGCATAATCGGCGACCTCGGGGCGCGCGCCGCCCGCCGCCACCAGCGCATCGACCAATGTCACCGGGGTCAGGGTGATCGGCACCGCCGTGGGGGTTTGCACCGCGCCGCCCACAACCACGCGCTGCGAGCGGAAATCGGCGATCTCAAGGCTCAGCGTCGGATCCAGCCGCGCCTGCACCATCCGCTGGAATATCGCGTCCTGCGCCTGTTCAACAGTCAGCCCGGCAACCTTGACGCGGCCAATCTCGGGCACTGTGACCGTCCCGTCGTCCTGCACCGTATAGCCTTGCCGGCGGGTCTGAGAGGCCAAAAGCCCGGTCTGCGCCTCGACGCTTGCATCGCTGCTTCTGGTGGTCAGGGTGATGACATCGCTCACCCCGATCCGGTAGGGCCCGGGTTTGGCCGGCGGCGGCAGAATCGCTTTGACCACCTCGGCCGGTGGCTGGGCGGAAAAGACCGGCGCCGGCAAGGCGCCGCCGCCCGCAGGCCGGCCCGCCGCGCCGGCAACATTATAAAAAGCCGCCGGCAGGCTGCGCGGGGTATAGGGCGATGCATTGGCCCGGCGCACCGTTGCCGGGCTCAGTTCGACCACCTTTACATCCAGCGGCCCGTCCTGGCGCACATCCGGCGAAATATAGGCCAGCCCGCAACCCGAGAGAGACAGAAATACACCCAACAAAAGCGCTTTTTTCATACGGTTCTTTCCGTTTTCCGCCGCCGCGAAATTGCCCGGCGGCCTTTACTGTCCTGATCGGGGCGGCCCCAAAAAGCTTGATTTTGCCCGCGTTTTTCCCGGTTTTCGATATCGTGAAATCGTTAATCTAACAACCGCTATATTAACCGCCCGATTGCCGGCCCGGGCCGGTGCGCCCGCTGCAGGTGCCTTACGTGCTGATAAACTCCGGCGCCCCGCCGCGCATGTCAAGCGCGCTGAGCCGGCCAGTGGCATAGGCGCCGGTGTCGATGCTGATGCGCCCCTCGCTCATGCGTGGCGCCTCGACAATCGTATGGCCATGCACGATCCACAGACCGTCCCGGCGCGGCGTTTCGGCAAATTCCCGGCAGCCCCAGAGCAGGGTCTTTTCTTCCTGCGCCTCCAGCGGCAGGGCAGGATCGGCCGCCGCATGAACCACCGCGATATTGCCCGAGCGCCACTGCGCCGGCAGCGCTGCCAGCCAATCGAGAAGCTCCTGGCCGATGGCGGCGACAAAAGCATCGCGCCCCGTCTCCAGATCGGCGCCGGAGCTGGCCTCGCTCAACCCGCCCACCCGATAGCTTGCCAGCGTCTGAAGCCCGCCATTGCGCAGCCACCGCCGGCCCGAGCGTTCGGGATCCTCGACAAAATCGAGCAGCATTGCCTCATGATTGCCCCGCAGGCAGACCACCGGACGGCCCGCAGCCGCCTCAAGCCCATGAAGCCTGCTTAAAACCTGAGCGCTTTCTTCGCCCCGGTCGACATAATCGCCGACAAAGATCAGCGGCTCGGGGCCTGCGCCAATCCGCTCAAGCAGTCGCTCCAAAAGGTCGATCCGGCCATGGATGTCACCGATGGCGACAAAGGGCGTTTCAGGTGCCGGATCCGGAAAGACGACCGGCTCACCCTTGCCCGAAGCGCCGAATTTACGCATCAATGCCCGCAACATAGCCGCTGTCACCCCCGTTTGCTCTTACTCTTCGGCAACTTACGATGACCCGGCCCGCACCCCGGGTCAAGCCAATGCCTGCGCCCCGGCGGATCTTTGCAATCGCGGCATCAGTTACCCCAGTAGGATATTGCAATGAGCGCAGGGCGCGGATAAGCAACGCAGGCGAAAATTGAGAATTTGACAAACGATTGAATTACCGGCCCAAAATCTTTAGACATCATGGTTGACGACTTAACGCGGGGGCGGGTTGTCAGCATGGAAAGCGGAAAGTGATTTGATGCTGCACGAGCCGAGAAGCCGGATAGAAAGCCCAAACGACCAAATCGGTCGCCAGCAGCCATCCGCGCCAACGCGCCCATCGCTGCCCGAGCAGGATGACGAGATTGATCTGATGGCCCTTGCCGGCACGCTCTGGCGCGGCAAATGGATCATCTTTCTGGCAGGTTTTCTGTTTCTGCTGGCAGGCGGCTATTACGCCTTCAAAGTCGCCGTCCCGAAATACCGCGCAACAACGGTTGTAATGCTGGACAACCGCAAGGAACAGCTGATGCCGTCCTTCGACAATGTCCTTTCCGGCCTTTCGGGGGATACTTCCTCGGTCAATACCGAGGTTCAGGTCCTGCGCTCGCGCTCGCTTGCTGAAAAGGTGGTCAAAAAGCTGAATCTGACCAATGATCCGGAGTTCAATGAACGATTGCGCCCGATCTCGCCCTATTCCGTGGCCGGCGCGATGGATTTTCTGCGCCGCGACATTCTGGGCCTGCCGGCCGAGCCGCCGCCATCGGCGCGCCGCGTGCTTGACGAAACCGTCAACCGCGTTCTTGAGGTAACAAGCGTCAGCAATGTCCGCCAAAGCTTTGCCTTCAATATCACCGTCACAAGCATCGATCCGCTCAAAGCGGCGCAAATCGCCGATACAACGGCCGAGCTTTATATCGCCGATCAGCTTGAGCTGAAGCGGCAGGCAACCGAAGTGGCGGCTAAATGGCTGGGCGAGAAGGTGGCAGAGCTGAAGATCGAGCTGGAAGCGGCCGAGGCGGAGGTCGAGCGTTTCTCGACCAAATCCGATCTGATTAGCCCGGCGGCTCTTGTGCTGCTCAACCGCCAGCTAAAGGATTTGCGCGACCGGCTGAGCGAGGCGCGCAAGAACAAGGCGCAGCTGCAGGCCAAGCTTTCCGCGCTCGAGGCGGACGCCGGCGCAAACCCGCCTGATGCGGCAGCTCTGGCAAATGCCGCCTCACTGCGCACCGATCTGGCGCGCGCAAGCTCGCAGGTTGCCGCGCTTGAAACATCACTCAAGACCCTTACCGCGGATGTCGGCACCCAGTCAGCCGATTTCGTGAAGCTTCAGCAGCTCAAGCGCGAGGCTGAGGCGACAAGCGTGATCTACCAAAGCTTTCTGGGCCGGCTGAAGGAAACCACGGTGCAGCGCGGGATCCAGCAGGCCGATGCCCGTATCCTGTCGAATTCGGTCGTCCCGCCCAATCCCTCCGAGCCGCGCAAATCGATGATACTGGCGCTGTCGCTGGTACTGGGTCTGGTGGCGGGCGCCGGCCTGGTGATCCTGCGCGAGGTGCGCCAGACCGGCTTTCGCACCGCCGATCAGCTTGAGGGCGCGACCGGCACCACGGTCATGGGCCAGATCCCCAGGATACCGATACGCCGGCGCGGGCAGCTTCTGAAATATCTTCAGAACAAACCGGCCTCAGCCGCAGCCGAGGCGATCCGCAATTTGCGCACCTCGGTGCTTTTGTCCAATGTCGACAACCCGCCGCGTGTGATCATGTTCACCTCCTCGGTTCCGGGCGAAGGCAAGACCACCGTATCTGTGGCCACCGCCCAGAACTTTGCCGGGCTGGGCAAAAAGGTTCTGCTGATCGACGGCGATATCCGCCGCCTTACTCTGGCGGAATATTTCGGCCTGCCGGAAACCGGCGGGCTGCTGGCGGCCGTCGCCGGGGATGTGGCGCTGAAGGATGCGGTGCAGAGCCCCGAGGGGCTGAACATCGATATCCTGCTGGGCGACAAGACCAAGGTGAACGCTGCCGATCTTTTTTCTTCCGAGCGGTTCTCGCGCTTTCTTGCCGAGGCACGCGAGGAATATGACGTCATCCTGATCGACACGCCGCCGGTTCTGGTGGTGCCGGATGCGCGTGTCATCGGACAATCGGCCGATGCCATCCTCTATGTCGTTCACTGGGATGAAACCGGCGCCGCTCAGGTGCGTGACGGGCTCAGGATGTTTGCCCAGGTCAATCTGGGGATCAGCGGTCTGGTTCTGTCGCAGGTGGATGCCAAGCGAATGCGGAAATACGGCCATGGCGGCAGCTATGGCTCTTATGGCGGATATTATGATTCATGATCCTTTGCCGGGCCCGGCGGGCGCGGATGACGATTTGGATTGGTTTCTGGTTCAGCTCAAACCCAACGCAAGGGTCCGGGCCACCCGCAATCTTGAGCGTCAGGGCTTTGCCGTCTTCTGCCCGATGGTGCAGGAAACCCACCGCAGCGGCGACCGGTTCAAATCGGACCTCAGGGCGCTTTTTCCCGGCTATCTCTTTACCGCGTTTTCGCGGGCCAACCCGCAATGGCGCAAGGTCAACAGCAGCTATGGCGTCGCCCGTCTGGTTCAGTTCGACAGCACGGGCCCGCGCCCGGTTCCCAAGGGCCTGATCGAGGAGCTCAGGCGGCGCTGCGATGACAGCGGGCTGATGCAGCCCCCTCGGGACGAGTTGAGCCCGGGCGACAAGGTGCGCGCGCGCAGCGGGCCGTTTTCCGACTTCGTCGCCGAGGTTACCAGCATCGCCCCCGACCGCCGGGTCTGGGTACTGTTTGACATGATGGGTCAGAAAACCAAGGTCGGCATGCCGGCCGATAAATTCGAGCGTCTGTAAAAGCCGGTCGCCCCGACACAGGCCCGCCCCGCCGCTCAATCGTTGCGGCGCGGGCGGGTGTTCGGGGCATTGGCGCCTCCCCTAGCTCAGGATCAGATGTTCGGGCCCATAGGGAAAGCCGGTAATATTGCGGTTGCCCTCGGGCGTGATCACCAGAACGTCATGCTCGCGGTAGCCGCCCGCGCCGGGCTGCCCTTCGGGAATGGTGATCATCGGCTCCATCGACACGACCATTCCGGGCTCAAGCACCGTTTCGCAATCCTCGCGCAGCTCAAGCCCCGCCTCGCGGCCATAGTAATGGCACAGCACCCCGAAGGAATGGCCGTACCCGAACGAGCGATACTGCAAAAGGTTCTCGCTGGCGTATAGCTCGTTCAGCTCGGCCGCGATCTGGGCGCAGGAATTGCCGGGCACCAGCAGCTCCTTGCCCCGGTCGTGAACCTTGCAGTTGAACTCCCACAGGCGGATTTCTTCCTCTGTGGCGCTTTGCGCAAAAAGCGTACGCTCCAGCGCCACGTAATAGCCCGCTACCATCGGAAAACAGTTCAGTGACAGGATATCGCCGGCCTCGATCCTGCGCGCGGTCACGGGGTTATGCGCGCCATCGGTGTTGATGCCCGACTGAAACCACGTCCATGTGTCCAAAAGCTCACCCTCGGGCCATGTTCTGGCGATCTCGCGCACCATGGCGGCGGTCGAATGCAGCGCCACCTCATGCTCGGGCACACCGACCTTGGCCGCCTCGACCACCGCCGCAGCGCCCAGATCGGCGATCCGGGTCATCTGGGTGATATGAGCGATCTCTTCTTCCGATTTGATCATCCGCAGCCGCATCGCCGGCGCCGCGATATCGACAAACTCCATCTGCGGAAACTCGGCCTTCAAAAGATCCAGCGTCTCGATGGTGATATGATCGAACTCGATCCCCAGACGGCGCACCCCGCCGGTCAGCTCACGCACCGCGTGGAAGTAATTATCCTTCTGCCAGTCGGTATAGGTTACATTGGCCCCCACCGTCCGGCGCCATGGCTGGCCGCCATCGATCCCGGCCGAGATCGAGGTGACCATATCGTGGCTGATGACCAGCCCATAGCGGCGTCCGAACTGGCAATAGAGGAAATCGGAATAATAGTTGATATTGTGATACGAGCTCATCAGCGCCGCATCGATATCCGCCGCCTCCATATGCGCCCGCAGACGCGCAACCCGCCCGGCCATTTCGGCGGCTGAAAAGGTGGGAACGGCCTTTTGCCCGTTGCCCGAATAATCCTGCAAACGATCGCGTCTCATGGCGGTATCTCCTCTTGTGATACCATCCGAGTGCCGCAAATACGGCCAGGGCGCATGGGCTATACGACCCTCAGCCATCCAAAAGCGGCATTTTTCTCAGCGCCCCTGCCCCCGGCAAAACTCATCGGCGCGCGCGGCACCGGCCCTTTGCGCCAAAGCGCAGGAAGTGCCAGGAGGGATGCGCCGCAGGCGCGCTATTGGATCAAAGATCGACCGCCTGGCCCAGCATCGCCGATTTCTGCGCTGCCATGCCCATCGCCACCGCGCGTGCGCCATCATCCAGCGTCACCTCGGGGGTGCCCTGCCCGCGCACGACCTCGGCGAATTTCTGATGCTGATAGAAGGTCGATCCGTTGTGATCGCCCGCCGCGAGCAACGCAGGATCCACCTGAACCTCCTCTGCCACCGGCCCGCGCGGCAGCCGGGGCGAGCGGATCACCATCGGAACCGGCGGCGCGCCCAGATGCGCGGGCCACATCCGGCCCGGGCCGGGCACCAGACATTCGATCTTGCCGGCCGCGCCCACCGCCGAAATCTCTTCCTGATATTTTGAGCCTTCGGCGAACATACACAGCTCAAGCATCGCGCGCGCGCCGCCCCTGAAATCGACAATCACATAGCCGGCGTCCCAGATATCGGGCATCTCGCCATCATAGTTTTCGGCGCGGTGGTTTTCGACCTGACCGGCGCTGGCCATCACCCGGCAGGGCTCATCACCGATCACCAGCCGCATCAGGTCAAAGAAATGACAGCATTTTTCGACCAGCGTGCCGCCGGTGTTGCGGTTAAAGCGGTTCCAGTTGCCGATCTTGGGCAGAAACGGAAAGCGATGTTCACGGATGGTCAGCATTTTTACTCCGCCCGTGGCCTCGCCCGCCTCGCTCAGCAGGCGCTGAATGGGTGGCATATAGCGGTATTCCATCGCCACCCAGACCGGCGCGGGATAGCTGGCGCCAAGCGCGGCCACCCGCGCGGCATCGCCCGGATCGGTATAAAGCGGCTTTTCGATCAGCAGCGGCAGGGCCCGTTTGGCCGCGATCTCTTCGAACTGGCCCAGATGGGCGAAGTTTGGACTGGCGATGATCAGCGCATCCAGATCGTCGATATCCAGCATCTGATCGATGGTTTCCACCTCGCGCGCTCCGCCCGACAGATCGACCGCCGCCTCGCGCATTGCTCTGTCAGGGTCCAGCACCGCCGAAACCCGGACATTGTCCAGAAGCCTTACGTTCTTGATGTGCTCATGCCCCATCATCCCGGCCCCGATCAGGCCATAGTTCAATTGCCTTGTCATTTGTCCCTCATGTCATGCGCACAACAAAGCGCGCCTTCTGCCCGTCAAACCATGTGCGCGACACCTCGGCCCGGCTGTCATCCTGAGCCCAGCTGATGCGCTCGACAAAACCGGCGGGGCTGTTCGGGGTGAACTCCTCCGGCGCCCAGTCCGGAAAGGCGCCCACGCCAACCCGATCCTCGGTGCGCATGATCCACAGGCCCAGCCCGGTCTTGTAATAAAGGTAAAGCGAATCCGACAGCTCGCCCGCCGGCAGCGCACTGGCATAAGAGCCATCCAGCCAGATCTCTTCCAGCGCCACTTTCTGCCCGTCGATAAACCGCAGCCGCCGGATCCGGTGTGCCCTGTCGCTGCTGCCAAATTGCGGCAAGTCGGCTGGTTTGGCCATTGTGTCGACCGACAGCACCCGCGCCGTCGGCAGCCCCCCGCCATCCAGCAGCTCTAGCCGGAAGAAGGAATAGACCGCCGCCGCCAGATTGCCCTTGCGCACGTAATTGCCCGAGCCTTGCCGCCGCTCGATCAACCCCTTTTCGGTCAGATCGGCCAGCGCCTTGCGCAGCGTGCCGACCGAGATCCCCATATCCGCCGCCATCTCACGCTCGGGCAACAGTTTCTCGCCCGCCAAAAGCCGCCCGGCCGTCATTTCGCGGATCAGAAGTTCGCTGATCTGGATATAAAGCGGCAGGGCGGATTGCGGGTGCAAGGGGTCGGGCCTTTTAAAATTGATACACTATTGATGCACCTAAAGAGAGATGCTACGCAAGAGGCAAGTTTTGAAAAAATCCGGAAGAATCGATGACCGTAGTTCCCGTCACCTCAGCCGATCTTGATGCCGCCGAAGTGTCGTGGTTTTCCGCGCTCTGCTCGGATGATTATCAGTTTCTGGGCGTGCCCGACGGCGCGCTGCGCTCCTCGTGGGAGCATTGCCGCGACATTCTGCTTGAGGCGGAAAAGCAGGGCTTTCGCAATATCCTCTGCCCCTCATCCTATCAGGTGGGTCAGGACACGCTGTCCTTCGTGGCCGGATGTGCGCCGCTGACCGACAGGATCAACATGCTGGCCGCCGTGCGCTGCGGCGAGATGCAGCCGATCATGCTGGCGCGCACCATTGCCACGCTCGATCACATGCTCAAGGGCCGGCTGACGGTCAATATCATCTCGTCGGATTTCCCCGGCGAGGTGGCCGAAAGCGCCTATCGCTACCAGCGATCGCGCGAGGTGGTGGAAATTCTCAAACAGGCCTGGACCCAGGACAAGATCAACTATTCCGGGCAGGTATATGATTTCAAAGACATAACCACCGATCCCGCCAAACCCTATCAGACCGGCGGGCCGCTTTTGTATTTCGGGGGGTATTCGCCTGCGGCGCTGGACCTCTGCGGCCAGCATTGCGATGTCTATCTGATGTGGCCCGAGCCGCAGGAAAATCTGGCCCAGCGCATGAAGGACGCCCATCAGGCCGCTGAAAAATATGACAGAACCCTTGATTACGGGTTGCGCGTTCATATGATCGTCCGCGACAGCGAGGCCGAGGCACGCGAATATGCCGATTACATCGTCTCGAAACTGGATGATGAATACGGCAAACTGATCCGCGACCGGGCCCATGACAGCATATCGCTGGGCGTGGCGCATCAGGCCAAGGCGCGCGAGTTGGCCGATAAATTCGGCTATGTCGAACCGGGCCTCTGGACCGGGGTTGGCCGGGCGCGCTCGGGCTGTGGCGCCGCGCTGGTCGGCTCCACCGATCAGGTGATGAGCAAGATCGAGGCCTATCAGAAGATGGGCATCCGCGCCTTCATCTTCTCGGGCTATCCGCATATCGATGAATGCCGCCACTTTGGCACCAAGGTTCTGCCCAACCTCAAAACCTGTTCCCTGCCGCAGGCCTATGGCCGGGTGCCGGCATCCACGCCAATGACGCCGCTTGGCGCAGGAGAGCGCCGCTGATGGAACGCATCACCCTAAGCCCCGATCTGTCACTCAGCCGTATCGTCTATGGCATGTGGCGCCTTGGCGATGACGCCGAAACCAGCCCCGCCCATGTTCAGGCCAAGATCGAGGCTTGCCTGGCTCAGGGGATCACCACGATGGATCAGGCCGATATCTATGGCGGCTATATGGCCGAAGAGATCCTTGGCAACTCCCTGCGCGCCGCCCCGGCGCTGAAGGATCAGATCGAGATCGTCACCAAATGCGACATCATCGCCCCCGCAGGGCGGCATTCAGACAAACCACTGAAATATTACGACACCAGCCGCGCGCATATTCAGGCCTCGGTCGATCATTCGCTGCGCCTGATGGGGGTCGAGCAGATCGATCTGTTGCTGATCCACCGCCCCGACCCGTTCATGGACCACCATGAAACCGGCGCCACTCTGGATGAGTTGCAGGCAAGCGGCAAGATCCGCGCCGTGGGCGTGTCGAACTTTCGCCCATGGGACTGGACGCTGCTGCAATCGGCGATGAAAACCCCGCTTGTCACCAATCAGATCGAGATCAGCCTGAGCGCGCATGACTGCCTGACCAACGGCGATCTGGCGTTTTTGCTCGAACGCGGCATTGCGCCGATGGCATGGTCGCCCCTTGGCGGCGGCGCGCTGATGACCGATCAGACGCTGGCGGCGGCGGCCCGGCTGCAAAAGATCGCAGCGCGCGACGGCGTTGATGCGGGCGCGGTTGCCGTGGCATGGCTTTTGGCGCATCCGGCGCGGATCATGCCGGTGATGGGGACCAATACGCCGGCCCGGATCGCGCGGCTGTCAGATGCATTCAAGGTAGAGATGGACCGCCAGACGTGGTTTGATCTTTATACCGCGGCTTTGGGCCACGAGGTGCCATGATGGCCGACGGCGGAGGCAGCGCAATGGAGACATTCACCCCCGGCCCCGACACGGCCCGCGCCTTTCGCGCCTCGCTTGGCCGGTTCGCCACCGGCGTGACCGTCGTGACCACGATGACCGATCAGGGCCCGCTGGGCATGACCGTCAACAGTTTCGCCAGCGTCTCGCTCGACCCGCCGCTGGTTCTCTGGTCGCCGGCCAAAGCCTCGCACCGGACTGCCCATTTCATCCGCGCCCAGCATTACGCGATCCATGTGCTGTCGGACCGTCAGGCCGAGCTGTGCCAGAGGTTTGCGCGCGACGGCGACCGTTTTGAAGGGCTCGACTGGGCGCCCTGCGATCTGGGCCGGCCATTGATCGAAGGCTGTATCGCGCGGTTCGAGTGCGAGACCACCGCCGTTCACGACGGCGGCGATCATCATATCATTGTCGGACGTGTCACCCGCGCCACCACGCGCGAGGGCACGCCCCTGTTGTTTTCACGCGGCAAATTCGGGCGCTTTCAGGCCTCGGACTAGCCGCACCACTTTGGCCAAGCCCCGCAGAAAGGGCAGCCGCGCGTAAAAAGGGAGGACGCCATATGGCGCTGTTGTTCGGGCTTTTGTGGCCCCTGCAGCTGATCAATCGCCTGATCCTGAGGATCGGGCGCGGCCTTGCCGTTGTGGCGCTGGCCGTCATGGTGATCGTGATCCTTTTGCAGATATTCATGCGCTATGCGCTGAACAACGCGCTGCCATGGCCGGAAGAGGCAGCGCGGTTCCTGATGCTGTGGATGACCGGGCTGATCGCGCCCTCGGCCTATCGGCGCGGCGGCTTTGTGGCGATCGACATGTTCGAACGCGCCATCGCGCCCCGCGCGGCGGCGCTTCTGGTGCTGCTTCTGAGCCTGATCGCGCTGATGGTTCTGGTGGTGGGCATTCAGATCGGATACCGGCATGTGAACTCGGGCTGGCTTTTCGCGTCATCCTCGCTGAAACTGCCGCTTGGCCTGATTGGCGGCACCACGGTCAAGATCAAGCTGGCGTGGATGTATATGTCGCTCTGGGTTGGTATCTTGCTGTTAACGCTGGTCAATATCGAGCTTTTGCTAAGATCGATCATCGGGCTTCTGGGCGGCGCGGGGCGATTGCCCGCGCTGGACGATGGCCCCCTGGCATTGGCGGATTGAGGCGATGCTGATCTGGTTCCTTCCGCTTTTCCTTGTCGTGCTGATGATCGGTCTGCCGGTGGTCTTTGCCCTTCTGGCCGCCCCGGGCATCCTGCTGTGGTCAACCGGGGCCGAACGCGACATCGCCCTGATGTACCGCAATGTTTACAACGGCATGGACAGCTTTCCCCTGATGGCGCTGCCGTTTTTCATCCTTGCCGGCGAGGTCATGAACCGCGGCGGCATTACCGAGCGGCTGGTCGATTTTTCGCAGGCCTTCATGGGGCACCTGCGCGGCGGTCTGGCACATGTGAACATTCTGTCGTCGATCCTTTTTGCCGGGCTATCCGGCTCGGCCGTGGCCGATACCTCGGCCCTTGGCTCCACCCTGATCCCGGCGATGGAGAAAAACGGCTATACCCGCCGCTTTGCCGCCGCCATCACCGCGGCCAGTTCGGTCATCGGCCCGATCATCCCGCCTTCGGGGATCATGATCATCTATGCCTATGTCATGGGCGAAAGCGTTGCGGCGCTGTTTCTGGCGGGGATCGTGCCGGGCATTCTGGTGGGCGTGGGCCTGATGATCATGGTGCGGCTGATGGCCGACCGCTATGACCTGCCCAAGGCCGAGCGGATCGTTCACAAGAACCAGACGATCAGCGATCTGGAATATTGGGTCAGCCTGATCCTGTTGCGGATCAATGTCGCAGGCCTGCTTTACGGTCTGTTTTCGCTGATCAACAGCGCCGCCGGGCTGGGCCTTGCCGTCAATGGCTGGCTGGTCTTTCTGGTGATGCTGCCGGTGGCGCATTTCATCCTTGTGGGATACCGCAAACGCGTCAGCCATGATTTCCGCATTGTGTGCAAAAAGGCCGTGGCGCCGCTTCAGACCCCGATCATCATCCTTGGCGGCATCCTGATCGGCGTCTTCACTCCGACCGAGGCCAGCGCCATCGCCGTGGCCTATGCCCTTGTGGTCAGCTTTTTTGTCCTGCGTTCGATGAAGGTCAGCGATCTGTCCGGCGTTCTGTCACGCTCGGCGCTGGCCTCCTCGGCGGTTCTGTTGCTGGTGGGCGCGGCGGTGGCGTTCAAGACCGTCGTATCGCTGTCACATGCGCCTGAGACACTGACCGGCGCGATCCTTGGCCTTAGCGACAACCCCTTGATCCTGCTCTTTCTGATCAACGTCCTTTTGTTCATCGTCGGCATGTTTCTGGATGCCGGCCCCGCGATCATCATCCTTGGCCCGATCCTTGGGCCGATCTTTACCGAACTTGGCGTGCATCCGGTGCATTTCGCCATCATCATGAGCGTGAACCTGACCGTCGGCCTTGCCACGCCGCCCATGGGGCTGGTTCTGTTCGTGGCCTCGACCGTCTCGGGCGAAAAGGTCGAAACCATCGCCCGCGCCATCCTGCCGTTTCTAGCCGTGGAAGTGATCGTGATCTTCCTGATCACCTACTTCCCCTTCATCTCGATGACGATCCCCCGCCTGACGGGGTTCGTTCAGTAATGGGCGCTTTGCCCGACATGACCATCATAGCATAGGGAGGAACTTACATGCTCAAAGGTCTCACAACGGCGGCGCTGGCCGCGACAATGCTGGCGGGCACAACGCTGGCAAGCCTTGCGGCAAGTCACGGCGCCCAGTTCACGCTGCGCGTCACCGCAAACTCGAACGAAAACGACGAAGATTACGACGGGATCGTTGTCTTCAAGAACTATGTCGAAAGCGCCTCGAACGGGGCGATCAAGGTCGAGCCTTTCATCGGCACGCAGCTTTGCTCGAAAGGCGCTGAATGCCTTCAGGGCGTGGCCGACGGATCGATCGATGTCTATATCTCGACCTCGGGCGGGGCTGCGGGCATCTTCCCTTATGTGCAGGTTCTGGACCTGCCTTACCTGATGTCGGATGACCGCATTGCTGAGGCGGTTCTGCGCAGCAACTTTGTGCGCACGATGCGCGATATGGCGCTTGAGGATTCGGGCGGCAAGATCCGTCTGATGACCATCGGCAACACCGGCGGCTGGCGCAACTTTGCCAATACCAAACACCGGGTCAAGACGCCCGCCGACCTCAAAGGGCTCAAGATCCGCACGGTGGTCGCCGATCTGCCGCAGGAACTGGTGCGCGCCATGGGCGCATCCCCCACGCCGATCCCGTGGCCCGAGCTGTTCACCTCGTTCCAGACGGGCGTTGTCGAAGGCTCCAAGAACGGGATCACCGACATCATGGGCATGAAATTCCCCGATGCCGGCCTGAAATACGTCACGCTGGACGGTCACGCCTATATGGGCGCGCTGTGGTGGATGAACAACGACAAGTTCATGGCGATGCCGCAGGATATGCGCCGCGTCGTGGTCGATGGGTTCTATGCCCTGCAACAGGCCACCTTCGCCAGCCCCAAGCGTAAATCGATCAAGGCCTATCAGGACTTTGTCGCAGGTGGCGGCGATCTCTATGTGCCGACACCCGAAGAAAAGGCCAAGTTCAAAGCCGCGGCCGAGCCTGTCTATGCCTGGTTCAAGGCCAATGTGAAGGGCGGCGAAGCGGTGTTTGACGCCATGACACTGGCCGTGGCCGACGCCGAGGCCAAGATCAACGAAGATCTGGCGCTGGACACCAAGTAACCGGCAGATAGCCGCGAAAAGAGCCGCGCGGGGGGCGTGACCCCCGCGCGGTTTTTTATTGCCGGGGCGAAGCAGCCATGGGCAGTGGCGCAACATCCGTTGCCGGGATCAGATTTGGCAAAGGCTTTTGACATTGTTAAGAGGGGGGCATTGCGACTCTCTCTTTTCGACACCAAAGGATAAAACTGATGCCTGCCCTGTCCCCGACGGCACCAGCAGCCATTGACCCTGCGGAAATCATTGCGACGCTGCGCGAAGGGCTTTTGGTTCTGACAGAAGACCTTATCGTTGAATATGCCAGCGACAGATTTCTGAAAACATTTCAGGTCAACAAAGAAGAAACACTTGGCCACGCCCTTGCCGATCTGGGTGATGGCCAATGGGATATCCCTGCGCTGCTGGACCCGCTGAGCACAATCATTGCGCAAAACCAGACGCTTGAGGATTTCGAGGTCGAGCACAAATTTGAACAGATCGGGCGGCGGGTCATGCGGCTGAATGCGCGCAAGACGGTGCGGCCCGGCAACGGCTCGAAACGGATCCTTCTGGCAATCGATGACGTTACAGAAGCGGCCGACAAGGCGCACGAGCTTGAGCGGCTGCGACATTTGGCCGAAGGCATTGTCGACACCCTGCGCGAACCCCTGCTAATTCTGGACGGCGATCTGCGCGTCATCGAGGCAAACCGCGCGTTTTACCGCACATTCAAGGTTGGCGCCGATCAGACGATTGGCGAAAAACTGGCGGATCTTGGAAACGGGCAATGGGCCAATCACGAGCTGATCCGGCTTCTGATAGAGGTCATTCCCGAACACACGACCATCGAGGCCTTTGAGATCACTCACAGGTTTCCGGATATCGGCAAACGGACGATCTTGCTGAATGCCCGCAAAACTTTCCGCGAAGGCAATAACAGCAAAACGCTTCTTCTAGCGATGGAGGATGTGACACAAGAGCGGCGTTTTGACGAAGAGCGAAAGGCGGCGCTGGATCACTCCAACCGGCTGTTGGAAGAGCTGAACCACCGGATTATGAATTCGCTGTCCATGATCGGCTCGGTCATCGCTATGGAAGGACGCACATTAAGCGATGACGCCTGCCGGGCAGCGTTTGAACGGATGCGCAACCGGATCAACTCCATCGGTACGCTTTACCGCAACCTGACCAAGACCTCGGCGGTCGATACGGTGATGGCCGATGCCTATCTGGAGGCTGTCATCAGCGATACCGTAAATTCGGTAGAGGCGTTTGACGGCACGATAGAACTGAATCTTGCCATTGAACATATCCTGCTTCCGACACGCGTAAGCGTTCCGATGGGCCTGATCGTCAATGAACTGGCAACCAACAGCCTGAAATACGCCTTTGCAGATCGTGATGTGGGGGTTCTGGGGCTGAGCCTTGTCTCGAAGGCGGATGGTATAGAGCTGGCGATCTGGGACAACGGCCCGGGCATCGACCCCGATGCGCGGGTGGATTCCGGGCTTGGCCAAAAGCTGGTGCAGGCCTTTGTACAACAACTGGGCGGCAAGCTGACCAGCTGCAGCAGCGCCGAAGGCACGCGGCACCTGTTGAAAATAGCGCCGTAAACCGCGCGGTTCGGTATTGCACCCGCGAAATCGGCCAGATCGCCGGGCGCCGCGGCGCGCTACTCCGCCTTGCTCAGCTTGTCCTGCGTACTTGTCTCGAAATCGCTGGCGTCGTGGCGTTCGTGCAGTTGCATTGACGGATCGCCAAAGCTGCGGTTGACCATGCGGCCACGCTGAACTGTCGGGCGGGCGTCGATCTCTTTGGCCCAGCGCATGACATGGGTATAGCTTTCGACATCCAGAAACTCAGCCGCGCTGTAAAGCCGGCCCAGAACAAGCTGTCCGTACCAGGCCCAGATCGCCATATCGGCAATCGTATAGTCGGCCCCCGCCATATAGGCGTGATCGGCCAGATGCCGGTCCAGAACGTCCAGCTGGCGTTTGACCTCCATCGTGAAGCGGTTGATGGGATATTCGAATTTCTCGGGCGCATAGGCATAGAAATGGCCAAAGCCGCCGCCCAGATAGGGCGCGCTGCCCATCTGCCAGAACAGCCAGTTCAGGCATTCGGTCCGCGCGCCATGCTCTTGGGGCAGGAAGGCGCCGAATTTCTCGGCCAGATACAAAAGGATCGCGCCGCTTTCAAAGACCCGCGTGGGCGGGGTGGTGGAATGATCCATCAGCGCGGGGATTTTCGAGTTCGGGTTCACCGCGACGAAACCGCTGCCAAACTGATCGCCCTCACTGATGTCGATCAGCCATGCGTCATATTCCGCGCCGCTGTGGCCCAGCGCCAGAAGCTCTTCCAGCATCACCGTCACCTTGACCCCGTTCGGCGTGGCCAGCGAATAAAGCTGCAGCGGGTGTTTGCCGACCTTCAGCGCCTTGTCATGGGTCGGCCCGGCGATGGGGCGGTTGATCTTGGCAAAGGTGCCGCCGCTTTCGCTTTCCCATTTCCAGACGGCGGGCGGGGTATAGTCGGGGGTGTCGGACATGCTTGTTCCTTTGGTATCTTCCACTGGCTGGAACCCTCACCTAACCACAACCGCGACCGGTTCCAAGGTGCGCCGCCGCATCGCACCTCTGCATCCATGCACAGCCTCTGCCCGGGCGCGAAGGTTGACAAGGCCGCGCCGCTGCTTAGGTCTTTGGGCAGGTCACTGAACACGGGCCGCGGCCCGGCCCCGGGCAGGGAGGATCGGATGTCCAGAATTATCGACCGAAGCGCGCTGTTGTCGCTGATCGAAGGCGCAGCGCCACCGGTGATCATCGACACATTGCCGGTAACCGCCTATCAGCGCGGCCATATTCCGGGCGCGATCAGCATTCCCTCGGACGATATCATCGCCCGCGCCCCGGCCGAGATCCCCAACCGCGATACCCCCATCGTCGTCTATTGCAAGAACGGGCCCTGCAAACGCTCAAACCTGTCGGCGGAACGTCTGGATGCGCTGGGCTACACCGCTGTCTATGACTATGACGCCGGGCGCGAGGATTGGGCTGCCGGGGGGCACCCGCTTGAGCCCGCCGCGCAGGAGGGCCCGCAGCCTGGTCAAAGCCCCAGCTGACGCGCCAGATCGCAAAGATCGCCAGCGACGTAATCCCAAGGCTCCTCAGCGGTCAGATCACGGCCCTCAGCGGCCCCGTATTCATCGGGGCGCGGAATAAAGGCGGTTTGAAAGCCAAGCGCCCGGGCAGCGCGCAGATCGTCATTATGCGCCGCCACCATCATACAGCCCTGCGGCGCGCGGCCCAGCGCCGCGGCGGCGGTCAGATAGACCGCTGGCACCGGCTTGTAATTGCGGGCCAGATCGGCGCCAAGGATCGCATCCCAGCGCAGATCGCCATGCCGCGCCAGATCGACCATCAGCGCGATATTGCCGTTGGACAGGCTGGCAAGGATATGGCGCCGGGCCAGCCGCCTGAGCCCCGGCGCGCTGTCGGGCCATGGCTCCAGCCGGTGCCACATCAGATTGACCTGCCCGACCTCCTGCGCGGTCAGCCCGCTGATGCCGTAGCGGTCCAGCAGAACCTCAAGGTTTTCGCGGTGCAGATGATCCAGATCGACGTAATCGCGCGCGCCCTCGCGCACCGCCTGCATCGAAGGCTGGTACAGCGCGCGCCAGTCCAGCGCAAAACGCTCCCAGTCATGGGAAATGCCGCGCGGCTGAAAGAAATCGGCCAGCATGGCGCGGATCGACCCGCGCCAGTCGACCAGCGTGCCGAAAACATCAAAGACAAGTGCCGGTACGTCTTTGGTCAAATCGCTCTTCTCCCGATTGCGCCGCGCCGCTTATCGTCTAAGCTCTAGCGAAACGGGTACAGCCAGACGCGGTAGTCATCAATCAGCACATGCGCCTTTTCGATCTGATCTTTCGTCATTTTCTTGACCACCTCTTCCTGACTGATCGCCGCATCGGGATCGCCGCCGATGGCGGACAGGACATACCACATATAGGCGCGCGTCAGATCGGGCGCGGGCATGCCCAGCCCGACCTCATAGTACCAGCCGACCCCAGACTGCGCGCCCGGATGACCCTTCATTGCCGCGCGCAGATACCACTCGAACGCGCGCTGGGGGTCTTTTTCAACGCCCAGACCAAGCGCGTAAAGCACCCCGATCAGCTCTTCCGCGTCGGCATTGCCCGACCGCGCCGCCGGCCAAAGCTCGGCCCGGGCCTCTTTGAACTGGCCGGCCTCCATCAGATCACGGGCCTTTTCGATATCGGCCTGCGCGGGGGACGTCAGGGCAAGCGCCAGCAACGCACCAATTGCAAATCTCTTCATCTTGCCCTTCTCCTTGCCTCTGTCCTGCTCGCCGGCCCGCCCGCTTGGGCCGGAGAATTGCCCCAGCCCATCAAGCCAGGCGATTTCGCGGCGGTTGACGCCGAACAAGCCGCCCTTGGTCAGCTTCTCTTTTATGACAAAATCCTCAGCGGAAACCAGAATATCTCGTGCGGGACCTGCCATAATGATGCTTTTGCCGGGGCCGACGGGATATCGTTGGGCATTGGCGAGGGCGGCACGGGCCTTGGCCCCGACCGCAGGCCCGGCACGGGCGACGGCCGCATCGCCAAACGCATCCCGCGCAATGCACCGGCCTTGTGGAACCTTGGCCACCGCAGCGTGACGGCGATGTTTGCCGACGGGCGGGTTGCGGCCTCGGACCTTTATGGCAACGGGTTCAACACCCCGGCCGAGGAATGGCTGCCAAAGGGGCTGTCATCGGTTCTGGCCGCGCAGGCGCTGTTTCCGATGACCGCGCAGTTCGAGATGGCCGGAAACCCGCGCGAGAATGAGGTCGCCGGCGCGATCAACGACCGGATCGATGCCGCCTGGCCGATCCTCGCCAAACGGGTGCGCATCATCCCCCAATACGGGCGCAAATTCGTGAAGGCCTTTGAGCGGGTCAAAACCCCCGAAGATGTCACCATAGTCGAGATCGCCGATGCGCTTGCCGCCTTTATGGCCAGCGAATGGCAAAGCTTTGACAGCCCCTTTGATGCATGGCTGGCGGGGGATAAATCCGCGCTCAGCCCGCGTCAGGCGGCGGGGCTTGATCTCTTTTACGGCAAGGCCAATTGCGCCAGCTGCCATTCGGGGCCCCTGCTGAGCGATCAGAAATTCTATGCCCTTGGCCTGCCTGCTTTCGGGCCGGGGCGCACCCGGCGGTTCGACCCTTATGCCCGCGATCTGGGCCGGATGGGCAAGACCGACCGTTTGCAGGATGCTTACCGTTTTCGCACGCCGTCCCTGCGCAATGTGGCGCTGACCGCGCCTTACGGGCACAATGGCGCATGGCCCGATCTGCAGGGCATCATCCGCCAGCATCTTGATCCGGCCGCCGCGCGCCAAAGCTGGCGACGCGAGATGGCGGCGCTGCCGGATGTGCCATGGCTGGCGCCGGTGGATTTCATCATTCAGGACGACGCGCGCGAGATGGCCCGTCAGGCCGCGCGCATCGACATAACGCCGGTTGATCTGTCGCAGGCCGAGATTGAGGCGCTGGCCGATTTTCTGACCGCGCTGACCGGGCGCACGGCGGTGACCGGCCGGCCATTGGGCGCACCAAAGGCGGTGCCCAGCGGCCTGCCCGTCGACCGGCTGGCAGATCGCTAAGCCCTGCGCGACGCCTCAGCTGCGGCGGATCAGGATCTGAAGATCGGCCACATTGGTGCCGGTGCCGCCGGTCATCAAAAGATCGCCAGCGGCCTGCAGGGCCGGATAGCTGTCGTTGCGCGCCAGTGCCGCGCGCGGATCAATGCCCGCGCCCTCGATCCGCGCCACTGTCCCCTGATCGACCAGACCGCCTGCGGCATCAACCGGCCCGTCGCGCCCATCGGTGCCGCCCGACAGGAAAACCCACTCACCCCAGCCGGCATCGCGCGCGCCCAGCGCCACGCGCAGCGCCAGTTCCTGATTGCGCCCGCCCAGGCCATCGCCGGCCAGAACCACGGTCGTCTCACCGCCAAAAAGATGCACCCCCAGCCCCGCGTCCAGCACCCGCGCGGCGGCATCGCCCACATCGCCCAAAAGCGGGCGCGCGTGGCAATAGGCCTGCGGCATCTGCGCGGCCATCGCCGCAAGGCTGATCGCGTTCGATCCGATCAGCCGGTTGTCGGCCATGGCCGGGGCGCTGCTGGCTGCGGGCGGCTCTTCCTCGGCCCTGCTCAGATGGGCGCGCACCGCCTCGGGCAGCCCCTCCCACAGGCCGCGCGCGCGCAGGATCGCGGCTGCATCGGCGCGGGTACCGATGGGCGAGACGGTCGGGCCGCTGGCAATCACGCGCAGATCATCGCCGATCACATCCGACAGGATCAGCGCGGTCACCGATGCCGGCGCCGCCGCCCGCAAAAGCCCGCCCCCTTTGAGCGCCGATAATTGCTGGCGCACCAGATTCATCTCGGTAATTTCGGCGCCCGAGGCCAGAAGCCCCTGATTGACCGCGATCTTATCGGCCAGCGTGATCCCCGGAGCCGGCGCCGGCAACAGGGCCGAGCCGCCGCCGCTGATCAGCGCCAGAACCTGATCGCCCGCGCCCAGATCGCTGACCGCCGCCAGAACCGCTGCCGATGCCTCAAGCCCGGTCTGATCGGGCACCGGATGGGCGGCGGCAAACACCTTGGCCCCCGCGCGGGGGCGGGCGTTTTCGGGGTTGGTGACCACGATGACCCGCGCCGCCGGCAGATCGCCAACCCCCTCCAGCATCGCCAGCGCCGCCTTGCCGATGGCCAGAATGACCCGTTTGCCGGCAAGCGGCGGCAGGCCCTTTTCGGCCAGCGACCGGCGCACCGCGCGGGCCGGATCGGCGGCCGCAACCCCGGTGTCGAAAAGGGCGCGGGCAATCTGGCGATCTGTGCTCATCGGGCTATCCATCCTTCAGCTTGGGCATTCTGTGGCATGACCAATGCCGCAAGGTCCAGCCCCGGCGCCGCAAATTCGCCCATAGGCGCGGTGCTATCGCCCCTCGCCTTCCGGCGCTGAACCCACTAGGACATCTGCGGTGACAAAGCCGAGGCGACGATGATGACCCCTGCCCTTCCCCTGACGCGCGATCTGGTTCTGATCGGTGGCGGTCATGCGCATGCGCTGGCGCTCAGGTCATGGGGCATGAACCCTTTGCCCGGCGTGCGCCTGAGCCTGATCAACCCCGGCCCCACCGCGCCCTATACCGGGATGCTGCCGGGCTTTGTCGCGGGCCATTATCAGCGCGACGATCTGGATATCGATCTGGTGCGGCTGGCGCGGTTTGCCGGTGCGCGGCTGATCCTGTCGCAGGCCACCGGCATCGACCGTCAGGCCAAGCGTATCGCGATCGCCGGGCGGCCCGATCTTGCCTATGACATCGCCTCGGTCGATATCGGCATCACCTCAGCGATGAGCGAGATCCCCGGCTTTGACGAATTTGCCATCGCCGCCAAGCCGCTGGGCAGCTACTCCAGAGCCTGGACGGGCTTTCTGACCCGCCCCGGCCCGGGGCGCGTGGTGGTCATCGGCGGCGGCGTCGCGGGGTGCGAGCTTGCCCTTGCGATGCGCCATGCGCAAAGAGCGGGCGGGCGCGAGGGCAGCGTCACGGTGATCGAGGCGACGAGCCAGCCGCTGGCCGAGTTGGGCCGCGCCGCGCGGCAGGCGCTTTTGCAACAGATGGCGGGCGCCGGGATCACCATCCGGTCGGGCCGCGCGGTTGCGAAAATCACCGGCGATGCGGTGCATCTGAGCGATGGGGAAAAACTGCCCGCCGATTTCACGCTGGGCGCGGCAGGCGCGCGTGCCCATGGCTGGCTGTCGCAGACCGGGCTGACCGGCGAAGGCGGCTTCATTCCCATCGGCCCGACGCTTCAGAGTCTTGCCGATCCCGATATCTTTGCCGTGGGCGATTGCGCCGATCAAAGTTTCGCGCCGCGCCCCAAGGCCGGGGTTTTTGCCGTGCGTCAGGCGCCGGTTCTGCTTGCCAATCTGCGCGCGGCGCTTGGCGGCGGACGGATGCGGCGGTTCAAGCCGCAAAAGGATTACCTCAAACTGATATCGCTGGGCGGCAAATCGGCGCTGGCCGAGAAATTCGGCCTGACACTGCACGGCCCCCGGCTCTGGCAGCTCAAAGACCGGATCGACCGCGCCTTTATGGATAAATTCACCACGCTGGCGCCGATGCCTGCCCCCGCCCTGCCGCGCGAGCGCGCGCTTGAGATCGACGAGGTGCTGGGCGACGGTCAGCCGCCCTGTTCGGGCTGCGGCGCCAAACTTGCCCCCGGGGTGCTGAGCGATGCCCTGTCCCGCCTGCCCGCCCCCCGGCGAAAGGATGTCGAAAGCCTTGCCGGGGACGATGCCGCGATCCTGAGGATCGGCGGGCAGCGGCAGGTTCTGAGCACCGATCACCTGAATGCCTTTACCGCCGATCCCCGGCCTTTCGCACGTATCGCCGCGCAGCACGCTTTGGGCGATATCTGGGCGATGGGGGCGCAGCCGCAGGCGGCGCTTGCCTCGCTGATCCTGCCGCGCATGTCCCAGACCCTGCAGGCCCGCACGATGGATGAGATCATGACGGCGCTGAACGATGTGATTACCGATGCCGGTGCCGAGATTGTCGGCGGGCACACCACCACGGGGGCGGAGATGACGATCGGGATAACGGTGACAGGGATGGCCGACAAAGCCCCGATCACCCTGAAGGGCGCACAGGCGGGCGATGCGCTGATCCTGACCAAGCCCATCGGCTCGGGCACGATACTGGCGGCGGAAATGGCCCTGGCGGCGCGGGGCGAATGGGTCGCCGGCTGCCTTGATCTGATGGACCGGCCGCAAGGGGCGGCTTCGATCATTCTGGGCGGCGCCCATGCGATGACCGATGTCACCGGCTTTGGCCTGGCGCGGCACCTTCTTGGCATTTGCGAGGCCTCGGGCGTCTCGGCCCGGGTCACTCTGGCAAATGTGCCATTGATGGAAGGCGCGGCGGAACTGGCGCAGGCCGGGCACCGCTCGACCCTTTTTGAGGGCAACCGGCGGGCGGCGGCGGCGGTGTCGCTGCCCGAGGGTCCGCTTGCCGGTCTTATCTTTGATCCGCAGACCGCCGGGGGGCTTTTGGCGGCGGTTGCGCCGCAAGAGGCGCCCGCGCTGCTAGGCCGGCTGACCGAAGCCGGCTATCCGGCCGCGCTCATCGGAGAGATCGGCAAAGGCCCTGCCTTTGTCACCTTTGAGTAGGCTGCGCGGCCAGCTGCGCCGATATTTCGGCGGCCACACGCTCCAGCCCGCCATCGCTCAGATCCTGCGCCGCAATACGGGCCACCGGCGCGCGCCCGTCGCGGGCCGAGGATCTTGCATAGCGCGGATCGTAATGTTCGGCCATCAGCTCCGCCACCAGCGCGGTGAACTGCCCCGCCTCGGCCATGGCGCGCCACTCTTCCACCCGGGCGTGGCCGTGAAAGCCGGTCAGAACCGCCAGAAGCGCGTCCAGCCGGGCGGGATCTTCCATCAGATCGGCATATTCGCGCACCGTATAACCGGCCCGCTCGGCCAGCGGGGCCGAGATTTCAATCCGGGGCGCGGCGCGCATCGCCGACCAGAGCGAGGGCGGGATCAGGCATTCGCCGATCTTGTTGCTTTCAGCCTCTAATATCACCGGCCGGGCCGGATCAAGCTGCGCCAGCGCCGCCGCCAGACGGCTTTCAAACGCCTTTTGCGAAGGCTGCCCCCCGTCCCGCCCGCCAAAAAGCGATCCGCGGTGGTTTGCCAGAGCTTCCAGATCAACCACCTGATGACCCAGCCCGGCCAGACGCGCCAGAATGGCCGTCTTGGCGGTGCCGGTATTGCCGTCGATCAAAACCGGCGCAATCGCCAGCGGGCGGCGATAAAGCATATCGACCACCAGCGCGCGATAGCTTTTGTAACCGCCATCCAGCAGCCGCACCCGCCAGCCGATCTGACTTAGGATCGAGGCAAAAGAGCCCGACCTCTGCCCGCCGCGCCAGCAATAGATCAGCGGCTGCCATGCGCCGGTCTTCCCGGCCAGCTGATCTTGCAGATAGCGCGCGGCATTGAGTGACACATAGGCCGCGCCCAGTTTGCGCGCGACAAAGCGGTCCTGCTGCACATAGATCGTGCCAACCTCGGCGCGTTCGGCGTCGCTGAGCACCGGCAGGTTGATCGCGCCGGGAATGTGATCTTCGGCAAATTCCGCAGGCGAGCGGACATCGATGATGTCGTCAACCGCAAGGCGGGCCAGATCGTCAAGTGAGCTCAGGGTGGTTTTCATCGCCGCCGCTTGTCACCCTTCGGGCGGCAAATGGCAAGACCGCCGGGGGATGCGCCGGGTCAGGGGGCAAGCCATTGTCCGCCAAATCCGTCTGCGCGCAGGAACAGCGCGCGGTGGTGGCGCGGCCCGGTCAGGCAGACGGTATCAATCTGGTCGATGCCGCAGACCACCACCGCCAGCCGCGCAGGATCGATCGTGGGGTCATGATCGGCGGGCGCATCTATGGGTGTGCCGGGCGGCGGTGTGCCGCCATAGGCGCGGCGCGAGGCCGGCGGAATATCGGGCCAAAGATGCGCAACCTGCGCGCCCGATTGCACCTGCGCGCGCACCCTCAGGCGGATCTGAAACTCAAGCTCTGGCAGCCACAGCAAAAGCGTGGCCGCAGGGTTCTGCGCCAGATCGCCAACCTTGCACGACAAAAGATCGGTATAAAAGCATACCTCGGCCCTTTGGCGGTCAGAGCCGCGCAAGACCACCATCCGCGCCTCGGCCCCTGCATCGCGCCCGACGCTGGCAAAGACGGCAAACCGCGCCGGCGCGCGCGTGCCTGCCGCCTCAATCTGGGACCAGACCATGCCCAGCGTCGTATCAAGGCCTTCGAACCAGTCACTCATATCCCGTCATCTCCAGATATCCGGCGCCGCCGATGCTGCCGCTGACGCTTACCGGCCCCTCCCAATAGGGCAGGCGCATGGGCATCCAGCTTTGCCGGTTCAGCGCCTCGATCGTCACATCCAGCCCGCGAGAGGCAAGCTGCACCCGCCAGCGGGTGGGAATATCGCGCCCGGCCACGCGGCTGATATCCAGCGGGGTCATCACCAGTTGCCCGTCAGGCAGGGCCGTGGCCGTGCCATCCGGCGCGATCCATGTGGCCGAGGTGAATGTGCCGCCCTTTGCCGCGCGCGTCTGAAACCCCATCAGCTTGGAGCCATCGGCCAGATGGAGCGAGATCCAGTCCCAGCCGCTTTGCCCCTCCGACAGCGGCTGCGACGACCATTCGCGATCAATCCACGCCTGCCCCGTCACTTTCACGGCCCCCTCGGGCAGGCGCAGCACGCCCCTAACCGACAGGAACGGATAGGAATAATAATAGCTTGCCTGACCTTCGGGCGATTTCACCGAATAGCCCTTGTCCCCATTCAAAACCCGCGGGCCGGTCTGTGTCAGGCTCAGATCATAGGCAAAATCGGGGGCCGAGGCGCGCAAGCTCAGATCGGGCCAGCGCCCGGCCAGCCGCCATTCGTCGATCCAGACCTCGAAAGGCCGGGCAATCGCGCCGGCCTGCCCGGTCTTGCCGCGCGCCAGACGCTCGGCGCTGAACTGGCGCTGCGGCGTCGTCAGTGCGGCATTTCCCATCCAGATCACCGGCGCCGCCCAGCCGTCTTTGCCATCCTGCCCCGGCGGGGCCAGCGCGCTGCGAAAAAGCGTCCATTGCACGCCATAATCGCGCCCGTCCTCGCCGCGCAGATTGGCCGTCACATACCACCATTCAATGCGAAATCCCGGATGCGCCCCGTCGTCACGCGGAAAGCTGAGGACATGACCGCGCCGGGGGGTCATGAACCCTTTGGCGTCGCTGCCAAGCCCGCCAAAGCCCTGTGCAAGCGCGCCCGCGCAAGGCAGGAGGGCGGCCAGCAAAGCGGCCAGTATAGCGCGCCTAACGTTCATCGGCAAAGACCTTGAGCAGGCGCGCCGGCGCCACCCGCGCCAGACGCCGCGCCGGCAAAGCCCCCGCCAGCGCCGCCGCAAGGGCGGCCAGCCCGCCCAGCCGCAGCCATTCGCCGGGGAAAAGATACATCGGCAGGCGCCAGCCAAAGGCCATGACATTGACGACATTCAGCAAAACCCATGCCAGGATCAGCCCCACCGGCACCGCCAGCACCATGGTAAAACCCGCCAGCGCGAGCGAGCGCCAAAGCTCAAGCCAGGCCAGGCGGCGGCGCGTCAGGCCCAGCGCCCAGACCGGCGCAAGCTGTGGCAGGCGCATGTCCGACAGGGTCAGAAAGCTGGTCATCAGTGCAAAGCCGGCCACCGCAAGGGTCAGGATGTTCAATGCGCCGGTGACGGCAAATGTGCGCTCGAACACCGCCAGAGAGCTGGCCTTCAGCGCGCTCTGGTCGATGATGTTTTCCGCCGGCAAGCCGAAATCGCGCGTCAGCGCCCGGCGCAGCGCCGGAATATCGGCGCGCGCCAGCCGCAGACCGAACCGCAGCCGCGGCGCCGAGGGATAGCGCGCCGCCAGCGAAGGTGAGGCGACCAGAGCCTGCCCCTCGGGGTTGCCATAGTCGGAATAGATCCCCACGACCGGCAGGCTCCAGTCCGGCGCAAGGCGCAGCATATCGCCCGGCGCAAGGCCCAGCCGATACCCCAGCTGTTCGTTGATCATAACGCCCCGGCCCGCCGCCAGACGGTCCCAGCCGTCCGCCGCCCCCCGCAGCACCGGCCAGTTGTCGCGATAGGTCGGGTCATCGACAAGCCCATAGACCTGCACCTGCCGCCCCGCGATGCTGATCGGCACCGACCAGATCGGCAGCACCGCGCGCACCCTGGGCGCAACGAAAGCGGCCAGCGCGGCGCTTTCCCCCGGCGTTCTGGCGGAAATATAAAGCTCGGAGGCAAGGCGCTGATCGAGATATCCGGTAAAGGTCTGCCGGAACGAGGAAACCATGGTCGACACGCCGACATTCGCCGAAAGCGCCAGCATCAGCGCCATCAGCGCCAGCGACAGGCCCGGAAGCTGCTGGCGCGTATCGGCCCAGAACCACTCGGCCAGGGCGCTGCGCCCCCGCGCCGCCCGTCCCAGCGCAAGGCTGAGGATCACCGGAAGCGCCAGCGCCGCGCCCAGCAAGATACCCCCCAGCGACAGAAACCCGGCCAAAAGCCCCCCGCCCAGGGCTGCAAACAGCCCGCCGCCGGCCACCAGCGCCGCCGCCGCCATGGCCTGAACCCCAAGCATCCGCTTGCCCCCCTGCGCCCAGGCGCGCGGATGCGCCCCCGCCAGAAGCGGCAGCCGCGCCAGCCGCCAGAGCGCCTGAGCCGCCGCAATCAGCGTGCCGCCGATGGCCATGGCCAGACCCGCCGCCACCCAGCCGGGCCTGAATTTGAGCGTGCCGGCGATATCGGCGCCATAAAGGCCGCGCAATGTGGCCGCGACATCGGGCAGAAGAAGTCCGGCGATCAGATAGCCCAAAAGCGTGCCGATCAGCCCGGCCACCGCCGCGATCACCAGCAATTCGCCCAGTGACAGCAGGATCAGCCGGCCAAGCGGCACGCCGATGGCGCGCAGGCTGCGCAGCCCCGCGCGGCGCTGCTCGAAGGCAAGGCCGATGGCGCCGTGCACGATGAAAAGCCCCACCGCAAAGGACAAAAGCCCAAAGGCGGTAAGGTTAAGGTGAAAGCTTGCCGTCAGCCTTGCCAGATCGTTGCCTGACGGTTTTTGCGTCACCTTCAGCCCGGCAGCAATGCTGCTCAGCGGCGGCCGGCCCATGGGCTGATCGGCAAGAAGCAAAAACCGGCTGACCCATCCCTGCATCCCCAACAGCCGCTCGGCCGTGGCCATATCGGTCAACAAGAGCCCCTGCCGGAGGCCGGCCAGCGGGCGCAGCGGCGGCAGGCCGCTTTGCCCGCCAAGGCGCAACAGCGTCTCGGGCGCGCCGAAAATCACCCCGCCCTCAGGCACCGCTATATCCGCCGCGCCCTGCGTTTCCGCCTTCTGCCCCCCCTTGCCCGTCGCCACCATCGCCCCCTGCGCCGGCGCCGGCGCGGTCATCGCATCCACCCCGCGCAGCGTGAAATGCGCCCGGCCCAGCGTCATCGGCCCCTCCAGCACCGGCGTCACCAGCCAGCCGGCGCGCCGTAGCGCAACGAAGGTCTCGCGCGTCATCAGGGCCTCGGGCCCGGTGATTTGCGCCAGATCGCCCTGCCCCAGCGCCCCGGCGGCCCTTGCATAGCTGGCGCGCGCTTCGGCATTGATCGCCTGAACCCCCGACCAGAGCGCAGTGGCCAGAGCCAGCCCCAGAACCAGCGTCAGAAGCTGCAGCGGATGGCGCCGCCAATGCGACAGGAGCGCGCCCAGAACCACCCGGTTCACCGCAGCCGCCCCTTGCTAAGGTGCAGCCGCGCGCCCAGAAACCCCGCCAGACGCGGTGAATGGGTCACCATCAACAGCCCTGCGCCGCTTTCGGCCACCAGATCAAGCATCAGCGCGATCACCGCATCGGCCGAGCTTTCGTCAAGATTTCCGGTCGGCTCATCTGCCAGAATAAGATCGGGGCGCGCGGCAAGGGCACGGCCGATCGCAACGCGCTGCTGCTGACCGCCCGAAAGCGCCTCGGGATAGCGGTTCATCAGATCGCTCAGCCCCAGCCGGGCGGCCATTTCGCTGATCCAGCCGGGATCGTAGCGCCCGGCAAGCCGCGCCTGAAACGCAAGATTGCCCTGAACGCTGAGTGATGGGATCAGGTTGAACTGCTGAAAGACAAGGCCGATCCGGTCGCGCCGCATCGCAGCCCGGATCGCGTCCGAGCGTCCGCTGAGCTGTTTTCCCTGCAAGGTGACCAGCCCCTTGTCGGGCGCCTCAAGCCCCGCAACCAGATGTAAAAGCGTGCTTTTTCCGCTGCCCGACTCGCCGGTCAGGGCCAGCGTCTGTCCCGCCTTCAGGCGGAACGACACCCCCTCAAGCACCCGTTGGGCGCCGTCCGGGGTGGCGTAGGATTTCCAAAGATCCGAAACATCCAGCAACATCCCCACAGAGCTAGCGCGCCGCCGACGCAATGGCCAGCGAAAGCCGGTCCCGGCCGCGCCGCACCCCGCCCCGGCGATCTTATTTCCTGCGCAGTTGCCCGGTATCGATCAGCTGCTGAAACATCTCCTGCACGGCGATATCCAGCGGGCGGTATTCCAGCCCCAGCTCGGTTTTCGATTTCGAGTTATCCGCCTGCCAGGCAAGCCCCATGTTGCGGGCGATCATCCGGCGGGTGAAGGCCTTGTTGATCATCGGCCCGACCAGCCAGATCAGCCATTTGGGAACCTGCCGGCGCGGAAGCGGCCATTCATCGCCAAATTTTTCCCGCAGCATCATGGCCAGTTCCAGAAAGCTGACCGTCCGGGCCGAGGTGATGTGCCGCCCCTCGGCAGCCTCGATAAAGGCGGCGCGCATATGCGCCTCGGCCACGTCGCGCACATCGACCGCGCCAAGTTCGACATGCGGAACACCGGTTTTCAGCGTGCCATCGCCCAATTGCCGGATCAGCGCGAAACTTTCGGAGGTCTGCGTTTCAGACAGGGCCGGCCCGATCACCAGCGAGGGGTTGATCACCACCAGTTTCCAGCGCGATTGCGCCTGGGCCATCTCCCATGCGGCGCGTTCGGCCACGGTTTTGGAATAGGAATAGGCCTGATGCCCGATCGAAGAGGTGGTATTCCATTGCTTTTCCGTCAGAACCCCGCCCGGCGCTTCGGCCACATCGACCGTATCGCCATAGATCGCCGCGCAGGAGCTGGTCAGAACCACGCGCCGGACGCTTGGCGTGGCATCGACCGTGGCCAGAACGTTGCGCGTGCCCTTCAGCGCGGGATCTACCAGATCGCGCTGCGGATCGGTGATCTTGCTGGTAAAGGGGGAAGCGGTGTGAAACACCACGCCGCAGCCTTCCATCGCCGGGCCATAGCTGCCTTCCTGCAGCAGATCAGCGCGGAACAGTTTGAGCGTTCCGGGGCTCTGCGCGGCAAGGGCTGTCAGATGGCCGGTCCTGGCCGGATCATCGGGATCGCGCACCGCGCCGTGCACTGTGAACCCTTCTTCCAGAAGCCGTTTGACAAGCCAGCCCGCGACATAGCCGGTGGCGCCGGTGACAAGAACCGGCGTGGATGTATCATAGTTCACTTGGGGCATCAGATGTCCTTTGACTGGCGCGCGTGGCGTATTTTGCGCGGTATTGTCCCTTGCAGATAGGGTGCCGGCGGGCTTTGCCAACGCCCTTGGGGCAGAAACTGCGGCCCGCGCGGCGCTCAGCCCAGTGAAAGACCGGTGTTGGTGTTCAGAAAATAGCGGTCCAGAACCGGCCCGCAGGCCGCGCCCAGCGCCCGCGCATTGCCCCCGACCGAGCCCTCTTCGATCCCCGGGCGCACCAGCCCGCGCAGATCCATCCCGGCCAGATGATGACGCGTACGCTCGACCAGCGCCCGGCGCACCGGGACGGGAAAGCCGCCATCGATCAGGATCGCCTCGAAATCGATCACCGCACAGACGTTCAGCGCCGCCTTGGCAAGCTCGCCGGCCGAGCGCTCGATCCAGCGTTCAAGCTGCACCGAGAAGGCCGTCCAATCCTGCGGAGAGCGCCAGAGCCCGGCAGGATCAAGCCCCGCCGCCGCGATATCGGCCTCAAGCAGGAAGAGCGAGGCGCTGTCGATCAACTGCCGGCTTTGGCCGGTGGCATCGGCCGATCTGAGCGATCCGAAGGCGCCGGCGTTATTGTGGTTGCCGACATAGACCGAGTGGTTGAGCACCACGCCGCCGCCGATAAAGGAGCCAAGGAAGAAATAGGCGTAATCGCGGTATTCGCGCCCCCGCCCGAACACATGTTCGGCGCGGCAGGCGGCGGTGGCGTCATTTTCGATATAGACAGGAAGGTCAGAGAACCCCGCCACCTCGCTGGCGAAATCGAATTCCTTCCACTGCCGGAACTCTTGCGCAGGCGCGCCCAGTGCCTCGTGCCATTTCCACATCTCGAAGGGGGCGGCGATACCAATCCCGGCGATCCGCGCCGCATCGCGCGCGCTGAGGCATCCGGTGAATTGCTCAAGCCCCGCGCGCAGAAAGGCAAAAACCTCGCCCGGCATCGGATAGCGATAGGTGGTCTGCAACTGGCGCCGGATCGTGCCGCAGAAATCCATCAGCAGCAGATCGGCGCTGCGCCGCCCGATCTTGAGCCCAACCGAAAACACCCCGTCGGCGGCAAGTTCCATCGGGATCGAGGGTTTGCCGACGCGCCCGCGCTGCGGCTGGCCGCGTTGCAGAAACCCATCCGCCTCGAGCCCGCGCAGAATGACCGATACGGTCTGCGGCGACAGGCCGGCGCGGCGCGCAAGGTCGCTGCCCGGCGTCGGGCCATGGCGTTGCAGCATCGACATGAGCAAACGTTCGTTATAGTCGCGAACGCCGCTTTGGTTCACGCCCCCGCTCAGCGATCTGACCTTATCAGCTTCCATTTGCGCATACTCCCTGCCGGGGCTACTTTGCGCCTTCAGATTAATAAATCAACTAGATTTATTTATTGACGCAACGGCAAGAATCGCGTTCTCTCGTAATCGATCCCTTCATCAGAAGGGGTATCTGGCCGGACGCATTTGCCGGCTTGAAGGAAAGTTTTGGGAGGATACCATGAAAAATCTGCTCGCTGGCACGGCGCTGGCTCTGACTGCTATGACCGGATCGGCCTTTGCCGCCAGTCACGGAATTACCGCCTGTCTGATCACAAAAACCGACACCAACCCGTTTTTCGTCAAGATGAAGGAAGGCGCGACCGCCAAGGCCAAGGAGCTGGGCATCACCCTGAAATCCTTTGCCGGCAAGGTTGATGGCGACCATGAAACGCAAGTGGCCGCGATCGAGACCTGTATCGCCGATGGCGCCAAGGGCATCCTTTTGACCGCCTCTGACACATCCTCGATCGTCAGTTCGGTCAAACAGGCGCGCGATGCCGGCCTTCTGGTGATCGCGCTGGACACGCCGCTTGATCCGATCGATGCCGCAGACGCCACATTCGCCACCGACAACTTTCTGGCCGGAGAGCTGATCGGCCAGTGGGCTGCCGGCAAGCTGGGCGCCGATGCCGCCAATGCCAAGATCGGCATGCTGGATCTGGCCGTCAGCCAGCCCACTGTCGGCGTTCTGCGCGATCAGGGGTTCCTCAAAGGCTTCGGCATCGATCTGGGCGACCCCAAGAAATGGGGCGACGAGACCGATCCGCGCATCATCGGCCATGATGTGACCGCCGGTAACGAAGAAGGCGGCCGCCGCGCGATGGAGAACCTGCTGGCCAAGGATCCGGGCATCAATGTGGTCTATACCATTAACGAGCCTGCCGCCGCCGGCGCCTATGAGGCGCTTAAATCCTTTGGCCGCGAAAACGATGTTCTGATCGTTTCGGTCGATGGCGGCTGCCCCGGGGTTGAAAACGTCAAGGACGGCGTGATCGGCGCCACCTCGCAGCAATATCCGCTGCTGATGGCCTCGCTGGGCATCGAGGCGATTGCCGCATGGGCCAAGGACGGCACCAAGCCGCAGCCGACACCGGGCAAGACCTTCTTTGACACCGGCGTGTCGCTGGTCACCGACCAGCCGGTTGACGGCGTGCCCTCGATCTCGGTCAAGGAAGGCACGGACCGCTGCTGGGGCTGAGGCCTTTCCACGCGCAACCCGAAGGGGCGGATTTTCCGCCCCTTCCGCTGGACGGGGCAAGCGCCGCTCGTCTAGGCTGAACCCGGCAGTTGAGAAAACCGCGCCCGGCGCACTGACACAGATGATGGAGACCGCCGATGTCTGAGCCCGCAAGCAGGGGCCAGGATTTCGAATCCGCACTTGCCCAAAGCGCCACAGCGGTGGCCGAATTCGACCACCAGCCAAGCGGCTTTGTCCTTCGCTTTCAGCACGCCCTGCATCAGACACCGGCATTGGTGCCGCTGATCGTTCTGGTGGCTGCCATCGCAATATTCGGCCTGCTTCTGGGATCGAAGTTCTTTTCGCCCTTCGCCCTGACGCTGATTTTGCAACAGGTTCAGATCGTCGGCATTCTGGGCGCGGCGCAATCGCTGGTGATCCTGACCGCCGGGATTGACCTGAGCGTGGGCGCGATCATGGTGCTCAGCTCGGTCGTGATGGGACAATTCACCTTTCGCTACGGAATGCCCGTGCCGCTTGCCATCCTGTCGGGGCTGGGCGTCGGCACCTTTTGCGGCTTTATCAACGGCTGGCTGGTGGCAAAGGTCAAACTGCCGCCTTTTATCGTCACGCTGGGCATGTGGCAGATCGTGCTGGCCGCCAATTTCCTTTATTCGGCCAATGAAACCATCCGCAGTCAGGACATCGCCGAAAAGGCGCAGCTGCTGCATCTTTTTGGCGCCAAGATCACCATCGGCGGCGCGGTCTTTACCGTGGGCGTGATATTCATGGTGCTGCTGGTTTTTCTGCTGGCCTATGTGCTGCGCCACACGGCATGGGGGCGGCATGTCTATGCGGTGGGCGACGATCTTGAGGCGGCCGAACTGTCGGGGGTTCAGACAAGCCGCGTTCTGATCTCGGTCTATATGCTGTCAGGGCTGATCTGCGCCTTTGCCGGCTGGGCCCTGATCGGGCGGATCGGATCGGTGTCACCCACATCCGGGCAGCTGGGCAATATCGAAAGCATCACCGCCGTGGTGATTGGCGGCATCTCGCTTTTTGGCGGACGCGGATCGATCATGGGAATGCTCTTTGGCGCGCTGATCGTGGGGGTCTTTACCCTTGGCCTGCGCCTGATGGGTGCGGATGCGCAATGGACCTTCCTGCTCATCGGTCTTCTTATCATCGCCGCCGTCGCGGTCGACCAGTGGATCAGAAAGGTATCAGTCTGATGGACCCCATTCTTCAAGGCAAAAACCTGATCAAACGCTATGGCCGCGTAACCGCATTGGACCGCTGCGATTTTGAGCTTTATCCGGGCGAGATTCTGGCCGTCATCGGCGATAATGGCGCCGGCAAATCGACGCTGATCAAGGCCGTCTCGGGCGCCGTGATCCCCGATGAGGGCGAGGTT
>JASBSV010000012.1 GCA_030148745.1 Paracoccaceae bacterium | reverse complement strand
ACCCGCAGACGCAACTCGCGCAATTGCTCGTTCATCGGCTCGCTCGGCGCGCCCATCATCAGGTCCTCGGCCCGCTGGTTCATCGGGAACATGATGACCTCGCGAATATTCGCCTCATCGGCAAGCAACATCACGATACGGTCGATCCCTGCGGCGCAGCCCCCGTGCGGCGGCGCGCCATATTTGAACGCATTGACCATGCCGCCAAAACGGCTTGTGACCTCTTCGGCCGGATATCCGGCCAGTTCAAAGGCCTTGAACATGATCTCGGGCCGGTGGTTCCGGATCGCCCCTGAGATCAACTCGTATCCGTTGCAGGCCAGATCATACTGATAGCCCAGCACGCCCAAAGGATCGCCCGACAAGGCCTCCATCCCGCCCTGCGGCATGGAAAACGGGTTATGCGAGAAATCGATCCGCCCGGTTTCCTCATCCGCCTCATACATCGGAAAATCGACGATCCACGCAAAGGCAAAGCGATCCTTCTCGGTCAGCCCCAGCTCATCGCCGATGACGGTGCGCGCCTTGCCCGCGACCGCCTCGAAAGCCTTGGGCTTGCCGCCGAGGAAGAAGGCCGCGTCGCCGACGCCGAGGCCGAGTTTCTGGCGGATCGCCTCGGTGCGCTCGGGGCCGATATTCTTGGCCAAGGGGCCGGCAGCTTCCATGTGCACACTATGCAAGCCCATCAGCTTGTCGGCCCGCCCCCAATCTCCCGAATGGATTGCTTCCGCGATTTCGTTTTCTTTTTCCAGGATTAAGATTTGACTATGCCCAGTTGCGCCAGGCTCAAATGACATCTCTAGTTCCAACTCTTGGAGAGCTGCTTCCAATCCTTCGACTTCATGAAGCTCCGCTCCTTCGCCAAGTTTTCTTAGGATTAGCTTGGACAATGCAGAGTATGCGTTATGCAGTTCTTTGTCCGGGAATGCGCGGGGATTTCTTTCACGCCAAAAGATATACCCCATCCCCGGCAGGCCCTCTTTCTGGGCAAAGGCGTTCATGCGGTCACAGAATTTGCGCGACCCGCCGCCCGGCGCCGGGATGGCGCGAATTTCGGTGCCATCCTGCTCCAGCAGCTTTGCGAAGATCGCAAAGCCACTACCCCGAAAGTGGTCCGAGACCACTTGCATTTTAATCGGGTTGCGCAGGTCGGGCTTGTCGGTGCCGTACCAGAGCGCGGCATCGGCATAGGAAATCTGCTCCCACGTCTGATCCACTTTGCGCCCGCCGCCGAACTCTTCGAAAACGCCCTGAACGACCGGCTGGATCGTGTCAAAGACATCCTGCTGTTCGACAAAGGACATCTCCATGTCGAGCTGGTAGAAATCGGTGGGCGAGCGATCGGCGCGCGGGTCTTCATCGCGAAAACACGGTGCGATCTGGAAATACTTGTCAAAGCCCGACACCATGATCAGCTGTTTGAACTGCTGCGGTGCCTGCGGCAGGGCATAGAATTTGCCCGGGTGCAGCCGCGAGGGCACCAGAAAGTCGCGCGCGCCTTCGGGGCTGGATGCGGTGATGATCGGCGTCTGGTACTCGCGGAACCCCTGATCCCACATCCGCTTGCGGATCGAGGCCACGACATCCGAGCGCAGCGTCATGTTCTTTTGCATCGCCTCGCGGCGCAAATCCAGAAAGCGGTATTTCAGCCGTGTCTCTTCGGGATATTCCTGATCGCCAAAGACAATCAGCGGCAATTCGTCCGCCGCGCCCAGCACTTCGATCTCGCGGATAAAGACCTCGATCTCGCCTGTCGGCAGCTTGGGGTTGATCAGGCTTTCATCGCGCGCCTTGACCTCGCCGTCGATGCGAATGCACCATTCGGACCGCACCTTTTCGACCTCGGCAAAGGCCGCGCTGTCGGGATCGCACAGAACCTGCGTGACGCCGTAATGATCGCGCAGATCAATGAACAGAATGCCGCCGTGATCGCGGACACGGTGCACCCAGCCCGACAGGCGGACGGTTTCACCGACATTGGCTTTGGTCAGGTCTGCGCAACTATGACTGCGAAAGGCGTGCATGGGTCTGTTTTCCGATGGCTGATCGTGGTTCAGAGGGGGTACATATTACCTGCCCGCCACTGTCAAGGCGCCTCTGGCCCGCCGGCTGGCGCCAATTGGCACAGATTGCGCCCCGAAAGGCCTTGTGGCAGGCTCGGCCAAGCAACCAAAGGGAGCCTTGATGAACCGCGACAACGCGCCAAAATCGCCGCTGGATCTTCTTTACGAAGACGCGATCGCCGACAGCTATGACTGCTTTCGTTCGCAGATGGTCAAAGCAATGCTTTTTCCCAAGAAAGACAGCCTGCGCCGCTATGCCCTGCGCCGGTCGCTGGCCGAGGCACCCAAAGGCGGGCTGAAGCTTGAGCTGGGCGTGGCAGGGGGCGCGGGCGTGCGCCTTTTCGCCGAGCTTCTGGCCCCCGAGAACCTTCGGATCACCGGCTTTGACAGTTTCGTGGGCCTGCAGGAGGACTGGACCGGGCATCACCGTGGCCGGGAAAGGGGATCTTTCGGGCAAAAGGGCATCCTGCCGCAGGTGCCCGAAAACGTCACCCTGATCAAAGGCTGGGTGCAGGACACCCTGCCGCCGTTTCTTGAGCAGGCCGGAAAGACGCCGGTCGCCTTTGTCCATATGGATATGGACACCTATACACCGACCCGCTTTGCGCTGCAGGCGCTGCAGGGGCGGCTGAGTAAAGGCAGCGTTCTGCTGTTTGATGAGCTTTACGGCTATCCCGGCTGGCGCGAGCATGAATGGAAGGCCCTGTCAGAAGTGATCGACCCCGGCAGCTTTGCCTATATCGGGTTCTCGCGCGAGGCTGTGGCGATTCAAATGACCCGGGCCGCTTGAAGCGATGGCGCAGGGAAAATCCAAAGCCGCAACCGGTCAATCATACCGCCCGATCTGGCTTGGCGCCGGCGATGGCCGGATTCTTGCCTTGATTGCGCTTTCTGTGGTCTGGACGCTCGTTCGTTACTGGAACGCGCCGTCGACCGATCTGATGGCGACATGGCTGGCTGGCGAGTTTTTCGCCTCTGGTCAGTTCGATCAGATTTACCCCAAGGACACGACGGTCTATACGATGGCCCCGCCAGCGCAGTGGCTGCCGCTGCTTCGGGCGCAGGGCTATAACGCGGCCGTTTTTCCCTTTGTCTACCCACCGCTCTGGGCTGCCCTCGCCGCCCCGCTGACAAAGCTCACGACTTTCGGAGCACTCCAGATTGTGGCGCTGGTGATCAACCCGCTTCTGCTGGCCCTGAGCATTCATCTTGCGGCGCGGCTTGTGCGATGCCGCCTTCCCGACTGGGTCTTTCTGGCCGTTGGTCTGGCGCTCTTGCATTTTTCGCTGATCGGCATCGTCGCGCTCGAACAGGCTCAGCCACAGATCCTGGTCAGCTTTCTGATCCTTCTGGGGCTTGAGCGGGCGGCGGCGCAGCGGCCATGGATTGCCGGCGCGGCAATGGCGCTGGCCGCCGCGATCAAGCTTTATCCGCTGTTTTTCGCGCTGGTCTGGCTTCTGCGGGGCCAATACCGGCCAGTATTGTCCTTTGCCCTGTTCGGCGGGCTGCTGGCGGCGCTCTCTGTAGCGCTGGCCGGCTGGCCTTTGCATGTTGCATTCCTGCACGAAGTCCGGGTCATCGGCGCCACCGCGTTTTCCAATAAAATCGTCTTTTCGATAGATCCGATGATCGCCCGCAATTTCATGGCAGATCAACTCAGCTTTATTCCCTCAACCGACGATCCTGCCTCTGGCTGGAGCGTGATGCAGAAATCGGCGCTTTGGCGCGGGCTGTCTCTGACCGCGCTTTTGGCCTCTGCCTTTGCCGCCGCGCGTATCAGATCGCCGCTTGCCTGGCCAATTCTTGCCGTTCTGATTGGCCTCTTTTCGCCCCTGTCCTGGGGATATCATTATATCACTGCCGTAGTCTTTGCGCCCGCGTTGATTGTGTTGCTGGGCATTCGGGCGGGTATATTGACTCTGCTGGCCATCTTCCTGCCGCTGACGCCGGGTGGTCTTTATGTGCTGAACATGGTCAGCAGGGACTTTGCCATATTGCCCACCGTCGGCACCCTTGCGATGGCCGCGCTGGGTCTGGCTTTTGCGATTGCCGAACTTCGCACCGCTGATAAGAATCGCCGGAATTGAGGTTGAACCCGGCCCCGCGATACGTATAACGCAGGACAATTTGTACGCGGACCGGTTGGTCCGCCCAATCCGCCCGGGGGACCCATGCCGAAAAGAACCGATATCAAGTCGATCATGATCATCGGAGCAGGCCCCATCGTGATCGGGCAAGCCTGCGAGTTTGACTATTCCGGCGCTCAGGCCTGCAAGGCGCTGCGCGAGGAAGGATACCGCGTCATCCTCGTCAACTCGAACCCCGCCACGATCATGACCGACCCCGGTCTGGCCGATGCAACCTATATCGAACCGATCACCCCCGAAATCGTCGCCAAGATCATCGAGAAAGAGCGGCCCGATGCCCTGCTGCCGACGATGGGCGGACAAACCGGGCTGAACACCTCTCTTGCGCTGGAGGAAATGGGCGTACTGGAGAAGTTCGGGGTCGAGATGATCGGCGCCAAGCGCCCAGCCATCGAGATGGCCGAGGACCGCAAGTTGTTCCGCGAGGCGATGGACCGGATCGGTCTGGAAAACCCGCGCGCCACCATCGCCAACAACATGGACGAATGCATGGCCGCGCTGGAAGACATCGGCCTGCCCGCGATCATCCGCCCTGCCTTTACACTGGGCGGCACCGGCGGCGGTGTGGCTTATAACCGCGACGATTACGAATATTTCTGCAAGTCTGGCCTTGATGCCAGCCCGGTCAACCAGATCCTGATCGACGAGTCGCTTCTGGGCTGGAAAGAGTTCGAGATGGAGGTGGTGCGCGACAAGGCCGACAATGCGATCATCGTCTGCGCCATCGAAAACGTCGATCCGATGGGTGTGCACACGGGCGACAGTATCACCGTCGCCCCCGCGCTGACCCTGACCGACAAGGAATACCAGATCATGCGCAACGGCTCGATCGCCGTTCTGCGCGAGATCGGTGTCGAAACCGGCGGCTCGAACGTACAATGGGCGATCAACCCCGAAGACGGCCGCATGGTCGTGATCGAGATGAACCCGCGCGTCTCCCGCTCGTCCGCCCTGGCCTCAAAGGCCACCGGTTTCCCGATCGCCAAGATCGCCGCGAAACTGGCCGTCGGCTATACGCTGGACGAGCTGGACAATGACATCACCAAGGTAACGCCCGCCTCGTTCGAGCCGACCATCGACTATGTGGTCACCAAGATCCCGCGCTTTGCCTTCGAGAAATTTCCCGGCTCCCAGCCGGTTCTGTCGACGGCAATGAAATCGGTGGGCGAGGTTATGGCGATTGGCCGCACCTTCCACGAATCCGTGCAAAAAGCGCTGGCATCAATGGAAACCGGCCTGTCTGGGTTTGACGAGGTCGAGATCGAAGGCGCCCCCGATCACGCTGCGATCATCAAGGCGATCAGCGCCCAGACCCCCGACCGGATGCGCACCATCGCCCAGGCCATGCGGCACGGGCTGAGCGATGACGAAATTCAGGCCGCCACATCGTTCGACCCCTGGTTCCTGGCCCGCATCCGCGAAATCGTGGATGCCGAGGAAGAGGTGCGCGCAAACGGCCTTCCTGTCGAGGATAAGGGCCTGCGCAAACTCAAGATGATGGGCTTTACCGATGCCCGTCTGGCCAAGCTGACCGGCCGCAGCGAAGGTCAGGTGCGCCGCGCGCGTCAGAACCTTGGCGTTACCGCCGTCTTCAAACGCATCGACACCTGCGCCGCCGAGTTCGAAGCGCAGACCCCTTACATGTATTCGACCTATGAAACCCCCGTCATGGGCGAGGTTGAGGACGAAGCGCGGCCATCGGATGCAAAGAAGGTCGTCATTCTGGGCGGCGGCCCGAACCGGATCGGTCAGGGGATCGAGTTTGATTATTGCTGCTGTCACGCCTGTTTCGCGCTGACGGATGCAGGCTATGAGACGATCATGATCAACTGTAACCCCGAAACGGTTTCAACCGATTATGACACTTCGGATCGCCTGTATTTCGAGTCGCTGACGTTCGAGCATGTGATGGAGATTTTGCGCGTTGAACAATCGCGCGGCACCCTGCACGGCGTCATCGTTCAGCTGGGCGGCCAGACGCCGCTGAAACTGGCCAATGCGCTGGAGGCCGAGGGCATTCCGATCCTTGGCACCACGCCCGACGCCATCGATCTGGCCGAAGACCGCGAGCGTTTTCAGGCGCTGGTCAACAAGCTTGGCCTGAAACAGCCGCGCAACGGCATCGCCCATTCCGACGCCGAAGCGCTGGAAATCGCCGAAGACATCGGCTTTCCGCTGGTCATCCGCCCCTCTTACGTTCTGGGCGGGCGCGCGATGGAGATCGTGCGCGATCAGGCCCAGCTTGAGCGCTATATCTCCGAGGCGGTCGTGGTGTCGGGCGACAGCCCTGTCTTGCTGGACAGCTATCTGTCGGGCGCCACGGAAATCGACGTTGACGCCCTGTGCGACGGCACGCAGGTGCATGTTGCGGGCATCATGCAGCATATCGAAGAGGCGGGCGTGCATTCCGGCGACAGTGCCTGTTCGCTGCCGCCCTATTCGCTCAGCCCCGAGATTATTGCCGAGCTGCGGGTGCAGACCAAGGCGCTGGCGCTGGCGTTGAACGTTGTTGGCCTGATGAACATCCAGTTCGCGGTCAAGGACGGCGAGATTTACCTGATCGAGGTCAACCCCCGCGCCTCGCGCACCGTGCCCTTTGTGGCCAAGGCGGTCCTTAGCCCGATCGCCGCCATTGCCGCACGGGTCATGGCTGGTGCCAAACTGAGCGAGTTTGACCTTGTCGACCCCGACATCGACACCTTTGCCGTCAAAGAGGCGGTGCTGCCCTTTGCCCGCTTTCCCGGTGTCGATACCCTGCTCGGCCCCGAGATGCGCTCTACCGGCGAGGTCATGGGCTCGGACAAAAACTTCCACCGCGCGTTCCTCAAGGCGCAATTGGGCGCAGGTGTGACCCTGCCCGAAAAGGGCCGCGTCTTTTTGTCGATCAAGGACAGCGACAAGACCGCGATGCTGGTCGAAACCGCCCAGACAATGCGCGATCTGGGATTTGAGATTGTCGCAACCAGCGGCACTGCGGCCTTTCTGGAAAAGCACGGGGTCGCATCCGAGGTCGTCAAGAAAGCCTATGAAGGGCGCCCCAATATCGTCGATCTGATGAAAGACGGCGGTATCGATCTGGTCATGAACACCACCGAAGGCGCGCAGGCGGTCGAGGATTCGCGGTCGATGCGCAACGTCGCGCTGATGGACAAGATCCCCTATTTCACCACTGCAGCCGCCTGCCATGCCACGGCACTGGCCATCAAGGCCGCCAATCTGGGTGAGCTGGATGTCTACAGCCTGCAAAACCCGAAATCCGGCGCAGCAGCCTGACCTTGGGTTTGGCTCTGCGCGATGCGGGCCCGGGCCTTCAAGGGTGAGCTCGCCAGACCGCCCGCCCGCGCGATCATATCTGACGACTTGATCGCGCTTCGCAGCCGGGGCAAATGAAGTTATGGCAAAACTCTATTTTCACTATTCGACGATGAACGCGGGCAAATCGACCGTGCTTCTTCAGGCCTCGCATAATTACATCGAACGCGGGATGCGAACCTATATGCTGACGGCTCGGTTTGACAAACGGGCCGGCCAGGGGCGAATTGCATCGCGCATCGGCATTGGCGAGGCGGCCGATACCTTTGAGCCCGGAGAAGATCTTTTCGAAAAAATTAAAGCGCGGCTTGATGCAGGCCCCTGCGCCTGCGTTTTCATAGACGAGGCGCAGTTTCTTGAAAAAGACCAGATCTGGCAATTGGCCCGCGCTGTCGATGACCTGAAGATCCCGATCATGTGCTACGGGCTGCGCGTTGATTTCCAGGGTGAGCTTTTCCCCGGCTCGGCCGCGCTTCTGGCGCTGGCCGATGAGATGCGCGAAGTGCGAACCATCTGCTGGTGCGGGAAAAAGGCGACGATGGTGGTGCGCCACGGCGACGACGGGCAGGTCCTGACCACCGGCGATCAGGTGCAGATCGGCGGCAATGAAACCTATGTAAGCCTGTGCCGGCGCCACTGGCGCGAGGCGATGGAAAAGACCGGCTGACAGGCCGCGCCTTAGCGGTGCGGCCCGCCCGCTCTCAGACCTGATTGGGCGGCGCCCTGCCCTCGTCAAAGGCAATCAGATTGTCGACCGCCATCATCCCCATCGCTTCTCGCACCTCCAGCGCCGCAGTGCCCAGATGCGGCAACAGGGTGACATTCTCAAGCGCGATCAGGGCCGGCGGCACCTTCGGCTCAAACTCGTAAACATCAAGCCCCGCGCCCGCGATCCGGCGCTTTTCCAGAGCGGCGATCAGCGCCTCTTCCTCTACCACATCGCCGCGCGCGATATTGACGAAATAGGCGGTGGGCTTCATCGCCGACAGCGCCGCCGCATCGATCAGGTGATGCGTCTGCGGATTGGCCGGAACCGCCGCCACAACCACATCGGCCGCCGACATCACCGCGTCCAGCGTGTCAAGCTGCTGCGCCGGAACGCCGGGATCGGCCACCGCTGAGCGGTTGTAAAACACCACCTTCATGCCAAAGCCGTTATGGCACCGCGCAGCAATCGCCTTGCCGATACGGCCCATCCCGATCACGCCCAGCGTCTTGCCACCCAGATGCATTCCCAGCATCTGCGTAGGATGCCAGCCCTGCCATTGCCCGGCACGCACCATCCGCTCGCCCTCGCCTGCGCGCCGGCAAGTCATCAGGATCAGCGTCAGGGCGATATCGGCGGTCGCATCGGTCACTGCGCCGGGCGTATTGCTGACCGCCACCCCCCGTGCCCTCGCCGCGGCAACATCGATATGGTTATACCCGACCCCGAAATTCGCCAAGAGCCGGGTTCGGATTTCCCCTGCTTTGTCAAAGGTCTCTGCACCAAAGGCATCGCCCAGCGTTGGCAGAATGGCATCATAGGTCTCAAGCGCCGCTGCCGCCTCCTCCACCATCATGGGCGTGGTGTCATCGCGCACCGCAAGGGTAAATCTTGACCGCGCCGCGTCTATCACCCGGCGGGGCAGTTTCCGTGTCATCAAAACCTGCATCAATATAGCCTTCCTCCAATCGGCACTTTCTTGTCCGGCACCACCAGAACAACCTCTCCCGCCTCATCCGGCACACCCAGAACCAAAACTTCGGACATGAACTTGCCGATCTGGCGCGGCGGAAAATTCACCACCGCCATCACCCGGCGCCCGATCAACTCCTCAGGCGTGTAATGCGCAGTGATCTGGGCCGAGCTTTTCTTTTCGCCGATCTGATCGCCAAAATTCACCCAGAGTTTTATTGCCGGGCGCCGCGCTTCGGGAAAGTCCTCGGCCCGGACAATCTCGCCAACCCGCACGTCCACCTTCAGAAAATCGTCGAAACTGATCACTTGCCAAGCTCCCTCGACCGGTCGGCGGCGGCGGCCACCGCGCGCCGCAACAAAGGCCCAAAACCACTTTGTGGATCCATGAGCACACGCAGCGCGGCCTCGGTCGTCCCCTTGGGCGAGGTCACATTGATCCTCAACTGCCCCGGCCCCTCCTGAGAGCTTTCGGCCAGCGCGCCCGCGCCGGCCACCGTCGCCCTGGCCAATTGCATCGCCAGCGGCGCCGGCAAACCCTGCTCCTCGCCCGCCGCCGCCATGGCCTCAATCAGGTGAAAAACATAAGCCGGCCCCGATCCCGACAAGCCCGTGACGGCATCCATCTGATCCTCGCGCTCCAGACGTACCACCTGCCCCACCGCCTGCATCAGCGCCTCAGCCAGATCCAGATGCGCCGGACCCGCAGCCGCATTTCCGATAATGGCGGTAATCCCCTTACCCACGGCAGCGGGCGTGTTGGGCATGGCCCGAATGATCGGCGTTCCCGCGCCCAGCCGCTCTTCATAAAATGACAGAGAGGTTCCCGCCGCCACCGACAGAAAAAGCGTCCTCCCACCCCCCATTGCCTCAAATCCGGGCAATGCCTCATCCATCATCTGCGGCTTGACCGCCACGACCACAATCGCGGGCGAGGCCGGAAGTTCCGCATTCACATGCACGCCGCTCTCAACGATCTGCGCCGCCGGCTTAGGGTCGACAACCCAGACCGACCCGGCCGGAACCCCGCCGGCCAACCAGCCCTGCAACATCGCCGATCCCATCTTGCCACAGCCCAGCACCACCAGCCCGCGGGTCTCGATATCCTGCATGTTCATAAAGCGCCCTCTCTCCTTGCCGCCCCAATTCAATGGACCCGGAGAAAAGAGGCAACCCCCCAAGCGTACCTCAAACGGCTTCTTCTTTGTCAAAATACTCCCGCCGGAGGCGTCCCGTCCTCTCAGGCCGCGCAGGTCCGCCGGTGACCGTCAGGCGTGGCCATAGGCCTCCGCGATAGCCACCTCAAGCGCCGCCTTGGGGCTCTTGTCACCCCAGGCCACAAGCTGGAAAGCCGGATAGAACCGCTCCGCCGACAAGACCGCTGCATTGATCAACGTGTCGATCTGTTCCGGGTTGGCGATCATCCCGCCACTCAGAACCAACCCGTAGCGATAGACCATCAGATGCTGCTCGCTCCAATAGGTAAACGCTCCGGCCCAGCACATGTCATTGGTCCGGTTCAGAATTTCGTAAACTTCCGGCATCCGCTCCTGCGGCGGCTCCATTTCAAAGGTACAGATCAGGCGCAGGGTTTCGTCATATCCCGACCATGCCAGCGTGATGGAATAGGTTCGCCACTGCCCTTCGACGGCCATGGCGATCTGATCGTCGGCGATGCGGTCAAAGTCCCAGTCTCGGTGCTCGGCCAGATGTTCGACGATATCGATCGGGTGGAGATCTTCGGCTTCAATATACTGCTCGGAAAGCGACATGACGGGGCCTCATGTGTTATAGCTATCCATGGGCTTTACCCCACGAACGCTGGGTACCTGCTCAAGTTACAGCGGTTTATCCGCCATCCCTTACAAGATATGGTGTGATGAATTCCTAGACCTGTAAAGGTCTAATTTCGCCCCGGGCGAAATGAACCGTGGATAAGTCGCGTTTAGTCAAAAAACGCGAGCCTGACAGAGGATTTTATTAATGAATGGTTAACCTTAGAGAAGGTCCGGCGGGGCCAAGGCCCCGCCGCAACGGGTCACGCTTTGTCTGCGCCCGATTTCTTACTCGAAGTGCCGCCTGATCTCGCGGTCGTCTTTGCGCCGGTTTTCGCAGCAGTCTTTGCCGTAGTCTTTCCGGCTGACTTGCCAGTGGTGCCACCCGATGCTTTGGCCGGTGATTTACGCGCCGCCGGGCTTTTCTTGCCTTCAAGCGCCTGCAGGCGCGCGGCAAGCGCTGCATTTTCCTCGCGCGCTTTCTGCGCCATGGCGCGCACCGCGTCAAATTCCTCGCGCGTCACGAAATCGCGGTCCGCCAGCCAGCGGTCGATAACGCCCTTCATGGCTGCCTCGGCCTCATCCTTGGCGCCCTGCGCGACCCCCATGGCATTGGTCATCAACTGGGATATGTCGTCGAAAATCTTGTTGCGTGTCTGCATTGCCGGGCCTCTTTTGATGATCACTTGTCCGTTATATGGGCCTCTGCGGCGGCGATCACAAGGTTGACTTCCCGGGCCGCTCACACACAACTGCGCGCATGCAGATGATTATCCCCTTCCCGAATATCTCACCCGAATTGATCTCTTTCGATATCGCGGGTTTCACGCTGGCCATTCGCTGGTATGCACTGGCCTATATCGCGGGGATCATCACCGCATGGCGAATGGCGCTGTGGTTCATCGCGCGCCCCGCCCTGTGGCCGGCCGGCACCGCCCCGATGACGCGCGAGCAACTCGAAGATTACATGACCTGGGCGATCCTGGGCATCATTCTGGGGGGGCGGCTGGGTTTTGTGCTGTTTTACCAGCCGGGCTATTACATGGCCAATCCGGCCGAGGTTCTGGCCGTTTGGCAGGGCGGGATGTCGTTTCACGGCGGCCTTCTGGGCGTGATCGTCGCCAGCTATATTTATGCCCGGCGCCAAAAACTGGCGCTAATGTCGACAACCGATCTGATCGCGCTCTGCGTTCCGCCGGGGCTGTTTTTCGGCCGCATTGCCAATTTCATCAATGCCGAGCTTTGGGGGCGCCCGACCTTGGTGCCATGGGCCGTGGCCTTTCCCGGCCCGCGGGCACAGGATTGCCCCCCCGAATTCGGCGTTCCCTGCGGTCGCCACCCCTCGCAGCTGTACGAGGCCGGCCTTGAAGGGCTGGTCCTTGGTTTCCTGCTGCTCTATCTCGCAACCCGTCTTGGCTGGCTGCGCCACCCCGGCCGGATTGCTGCGGTATTTTTCGCCGGCTACGGTCTTGCCCGCTTCATCGTAGAATATTTCCGGCTGGCCGATCCACAGTTCATCACGCCGGATAATCCGCTGGGTCATGTTCTGGCACTGGGGCCGGTCGGCATCACCATGGGTCAGCTTTTGTCGCTGCCGATGATTCTGATCGGCGCGGCCCTCTGGACCTATTCCAAACGCGTCAGATGACGCCGCTTGCCCAAAGCCTGATCCGCCGCATCGGCGCCAGCGGCCCGATTAGCGTGGCAGAGTTCATGGCCGAGTGCCTGTTGCATCCGCAGCACGGCTATTACAGCACCCGCGATCCGTTTGGCACCGAGGGTGATTTTGTCACCGCTCCCGAAATCAGCCAGATGTTCGGCGAGCTTTTGGGCCTTGCGCTGGCGCAGGCCTGGCTGGATCAGGGCCGCCCCGAACGTTTTCTTCTGGCCGAGCTTGGGCCGGGGCGCGGCACACTGATGGCTGACCTGCTGCGCGCCGCCGCGCGTGTTCCGGGTTTTGCCGAAGCGGCCGAGCTGCATCTGATCGAAGCCTCCCCCGTTCTGCGCAAAATGCAGAGCGAGCGGATTTCGCAGCCGCTGGTGCACCACGACACGCTTTCGGCGCTGGCACAGGCGCCTCTGTTTCTTGTGGCCAATGAGTTTTTCGATGCCATGCCGATCCGCCAGTTCGAGCGGCGCGGCGATCTCTGGCACGAGCGTCAGATCGGCGCGGCGGACGGCAAGCTTGCCTTCGGGCTAAGCGGACCGGTTAACATCCCCGCCCTGAACGCGCGGCACGACGCCAGGGATGGCGACATTGTCGAGCTTGGCGCGGCGGGCGAAACCCTTGCCGCCGAACTGGGCGGCAGGATCGCGCGTGATGGCGGCGTCGCACTGATTTTCGACTACGGCGACTGGCGGTCGCTGGGCGATACGTTGCAGGCGCTTTGGCGGCACCGGTTTGATGACCCTCTGGCCCACCCCGGTCAGGCCGATCTGACCGCACATGTCGATTTTGGCGCCCTGACGCGTGCAGCAAGCCCGGCGCAGGTCACCGCGATGACCCCGCAGGGCGTCTTTCTGGAACGGCTGGGCATCACCGAGCGCGCCCAAAATCTGGCCCGCGGGCTGAAGGGTGAAAAGCTGGAAGCGCATATTCAGGCACATCGCCGCTTGACCCACCCCGATGAAATGGGAAACCTGTTCAAGACCATCGCCATTTATCCAACCCACGCCCCGGTCCCTGCAGGATACAGCACATGACCCTGGAACAGCTTACAAGCGACGCGCTGCACCTTCCGCATGGATTTTTCTCGCGTCGGGGCGGGGCGTCATCGGGCATCTTCGAGGGTCTCAACTGCGGATATGGCTCAACCGATCAGGCCGAGGTTGTGACAATCAACAGATCCCGCGTTGCCGATGCGATGTCTGTCAGCTCCGAAAACCTTGTCACCGTGCATCAGATCCATTCGGCCGACGCCCTGCATGTCACGGGCCCGCATACTGGGCCCACGCCGCAGGCTGACGCGATGGTGACGGCCACACCGGGTGTCGCGCTTGGCATTCTGACCGCCGATTGTCAGCCGGTTCTTTTTGAGGACAGTCAGGCGGGCGTTGTCGGCGCGGCGCATGCCGGCTGGAAAGGGGCATTGGACGGCGTTCTTGACGCCACTGTTGATGCGATGGAGGCGCTGGGTGCCCGGCGCGACAGGATCGTTGCGGTAATCGGCCCCTCCATCAGTCAGCTTGCCTATGAAGTAGGACCGGAGTTTTTCGAGCGCTTTCAGGATGAAGATCCCAGCTCGGCGCGCTATTTTTCGGGCGGTAAGGGCGACCGGATGCATTTTGATCTGCCGGGCTATGGTCTTGGCCGGCTGCGCGCCGCCGGGATCGGCCATGCCGAATGGACCCGCCATTGCACCTATGGCGATCCAGACCGCTTTTTTTCCTACCGGCGCAGCGTTCATGCCTGCGAGGCCGATTACGGAAGGCTGATTTCTGTCATTCGCGCCTGATTTGGCATCGCCGCCGTCTGAATCAGGCAAATTATGGGCGTCGCCCTGCCCGAATACCGCCCAATTGCTTGACAGGCCGCGCCGCCCGCGCAGCGTAAAGGCATAAAAACAAGGCGCTGGAGCACTGCCGCGTCAGAGCCGGCAGCCTGTGGAAAACTTTTTGACTTTTTTGCCGCCACGCCATGCCCCGGCCCAAAACCGTTTTTAAATTGATGTTCGAAGTCAATTGTCGGACGGCGCATATTTCTGCCCGACGCAGGTCTGAGGAAAAGAACAATGCAAGTCAAAGCACGCTGGATCAAAAATGTTGTGACCGAAACTTCGCGCAAGACGGTCAAAATGCCGTTCGAACGTGGCGAGCGGCGCGCAAACATCCGCGCCCGACTTGCCGATGCGGCCAAACCCGGCCGCGCCAGCGCGCTTGCCTGAGGGCGCATCAGCTGCGCAATTCGCGAGCGAGCGAATGAAGATACCCCCGATGGGGATTATCCGCACGGGATGAACCACTGCGATGCATCAGAATGTGGCCAATTCCCAATCTGACGCGAAACAATCCCTCCCATTTGGTACGATTGATGCCCGAGTAAGCTATAAAATGTACAATTTTTTGACAATTAACCCTGATTCGAGGAACTGTCTCTTTCAGAACATTTCCATCTGCATCGGTGTGGGCTCTGCGGAATGGATCCGCAACAAAGGGCTGGTCACATGACCTATCCACACCGTCCGGCTGCTGGCCTCGCTGCCGTCCAGGGTTCTAGAATTGCTCAATCAGATGGGCGATCTCACCGTTTCATGTCACTGACGCGGGTTTATGAGATCGCCTATTTGGCACGCGATGGCCGGGTTATGCAGACAACCCGCACCGCACCAGCACATCCGACGTTCGAAGCGGCCTTTTCCGCCTTTTCGCGCGGCACACTGATTTCAACACCCAAAGGGCGGATCGCGGTCGAGGATCTGACACCGGGCGACCGGGTCACGACAGCCGATGGCGCGTCGATCCTGCGCTGGCGCGGCTCGATGAGCCTGCCACCCGATCCCGACCGCTCTGCCCCGCTGACCCGGATTCCGGCCGATAGTTTCGGCCCGCAGCATCCCTCGGAAAATCTGGTATTGGGCGATGGCGCGCGGCTTGTTACCAACGGGCGGCCGCAATCTCTGCGCCACCCGACGACATGGTACGACGAAGAAACCGCCTTTGCGATCCGGCCCCTTACCACGGTTCCGCTGTATCATCTGGTGTTCGACAAGCAGGAAATCATATTCGCCAACGAACTGAAGCTGGCCAGTTTTCATCCCTATCAGGAAAGGGAGCCAGCGCTATCGGGGGCTTCGGCCGCGCTTTTCATGGGGCTTTTCCCGCACATCAGCGATCTCAAGGAATTCGGAACCCCGATCATCGGCACCTTTGGCCGGCGCCGGAATTAAGCCTGCTGCGCCAGACGCGCTTCGAGAACCTCAAAAGGGACCCCGGGCTGATCCTTGGCCTGACGTATCACAAGTGAGGTTTTGACGCTGGCCACATTATCGGCCGCCGTCAGCTCTTCTGTCAGGAAATTCTGGAACGTCAGAAGGTCGGGGGCCACGCATTTGAGTATGAAATCCACCTCGCCGTTCAGCATATGGCATTCACGCACCAGCGGCCAGTTGCGGCAACGTTCTTCGAATGCCGAAAGATCGGCCTCGGCCTGACTGACCAGACCGACATTGGCAAAGACCTGAACCTCGAACCCCAACTCGCGCGCGTCGACATCTGCGTGATAGCCGCGGACATAACCGGCCTCTTCCAGCGTCCGGACACGGCGCAGGCAGGGCGGCGCGGAAATTCCGACCCGGCGAGCCAGTTCGACATTGGTCATCCGCCCGTCTGCCTGAAGCTCGGCCAGTATTTGTCTGTCAATCGGGTCTAGTTTGGCGCCGGCCATGCGGATCTTCCTTATTGAATTTTTTCGGAACTTAGGTGAGGTAGCGAGATTGCGCAATAATATTTCACGTTTGTGTAATATTTGTTCGGCGCCCCGCCTGCTGCGACGAAAAGCGCCGGGTTCGGCACAGGCCTTTTCGTCGGGCGGTCAGAGGTCTATATCGGGCAGGCGACAATCAGGGGACTTCACGACCATGGCCGAGACACGACACACCAAAGTTCTGATCATTGGTTCGGGCCCGGCCGGTTATACCGCCGCCGTCTATGCCAGCCGCGCAATGCTCGAACCGATCCTGGTACAGGGGATCGAACCGGGCGGCCAGCTGACCACCACGACCGAGGTCGAGAACTGGCCGGGGCAAACGATGATCCAAGGCCCCGAGTTGATGATCACGATGGAGGCACATGCCAAAGCCGTGGGTACCGAGATTATCGGCGATATCATCACCTCGCTTGATCTGTCCAAGCGCCCCTTCACCGCCATCGGCGACAGCGGCACCACCTATACCTGCGATGCGGTCATTCTGGCCACCGGCGCGCGGGCCAAATGGCTTGGACTGCCGAGCGAAGAGAAGTTCAAGGGATTTGGGGTATCGGCCTGCGCCACCTGCGACGGTTTGTTCTACCGCGGTCAGGAGATCGTGGTGGGCGGCGGCGGCAACACCGCCGTGGAAGAGGCGCTGTTTTTGACCAATTTTGCGTCAAAGGTCACGCTGATACACCGCCGCGACACGCTGCGCAGCGAAAAGATCCTGCAGGATCGCCTGTTCAAGAACCCCAAGATCGAAACCCTATGGGATCATGAGGTGGTCGAGGTAATCGGCACCGACGATCCGCTGGGCGTCGAAGGGGTGCGCGCCAAACACGTCAAGACCGGCGAAATCACCGAAGTGCCCTGCAAAGGGTTCTTTGTTGCCATCGGTCACGCCCCGGCAAGCGAGCTGGTCGCAGACCAGCTTGAGACGCATATGGGCGGCTATGTCGTGACCAAACCGGATTCGACCGCGACATCCATCCCGGGCGTTTTCGCCGCCGGCGATCTGACCGATCACATCTATCGTCAGGCGGTCACCAGCGCCGG